>NZ_CADBFF010000001.1:0-210405 GCF_902793885.1 uncultured Succiniclasticum sp. | reverse complement strand
CCCCCGCGATTCCCGTTTGGAGAAGGACGCGACACGATGCCCCAGCCCGCAAGCGCCACGCCGCCGTGGAGGGCCGCGTAGAACAGGCCGCAATACGCCGTCCCGCCGCTCAAGGCACCGAAGCATAAGACCTCTCTAATCCCGACAGTAGCTGCTAAAATGTACCACGAATCCTTATAATAGGTGCTGCTACTTCCTCCAAATACATCAGGAATCAGCACGCCGCACCGGCCCATGGTCTTGTGTTTGATGTAGTTCCATGAAGATGAGCCGGGTTGGTCAATTTCCACGCCGGATGCTTTGTAGTTCTCCGTAACATCGGTAGCCTGATGTGCCGTCCGTTCCGCAAAGTACAGTTGCATCTTATAGTTGTCACTGCTGTCTTTGTAGTATTTGGCAATAACATCTGCCAATACTTCATACGCACCAGCGCTATACTCAATGCCTTGCAGTTTGGCTGCGTACTTGCCGCCTGCCGGGTTACCGGGCGAACCGTCATTGCCGAGAATGTTATCACAGCTTCCATTCGGCCAGTGGAACGTGGCAATACATGTAGTGTCAGCCGTTGTGTCAAACGTGCTGTCCGTGTCCACATAGATAGCAACGTAACTGGTGCCGTTGACTGTAACATTCTCAATAGATGTGATTTTACATCCAGCGTTTGTACTGATATTGTAACAAGAAGCACTGCCGCGGTCAACATTATTACTGGCATTAACTTCTCCAACCAGTACGCCCATCCCCACTTCGTAACCGGGATTGCTGGAAAGCAGGATCCGTTTCACGCCGGTTTCGCCAGCAGCCGCTTTGGATGTGTAATTGTTAGACAGGCATCCCTGTAAGATACCATCTGCAGACAGGCTGGCGTATTTAATCATAAACATAATCCACAGGAAGTTCCAGTCACAGTAGCACATGCCGCTCCATCCGGTTCCGGTTGCTGCCGCCAGCGTATGCAGCGTGTTATGCGAAATGCTGTACGCCGTCGGGATAGGCCCGGAATAGGAAGTCAGCTTGCCATTAACCGTTTTATTAAGATATTTTGAGTGAATCACCCACGGTCGCATTTTGCTGTTTGACGGCCTGACCGATTCATGCAGCGGCCAAATGTAAGTATACGGAACAAACTTTGCCGTGTAGCCCAGCCGGAACCGGGAAGCATCGTTCATTACATAAACGTAACCGCTCTGCTGTAACACCCCTACCATCTTATCCGGGTTATAGCGTTCAAAGTTCCCGTAGATGCCGTCGATAGCCGTAATAACCGGTTCCAGTGTTTCGGGATCCATTTCAAAATTACAATCCCTCGGTGCAAACAGCGGCAGTCCTGCATAATCGTCCTGGCCTGCAGTCGAATTCGTAGAACATACCGCAGTCATGCCCGCATTGTCCCCGCCTTTTGTGCCGGTGGCAACAGCGGAAAGGTCCGGGTTATAAAAATCCACATAACCATCCCACGGAAGCCGTGTCTTTTCGAACCATAAGTCGGTTACCGCAGTAATTTGTTCTTTCGTAGGATTATCCGGCAGATTTTCCTCGAAGAACAGCTGCATACCAGCATAGTATTTACTTGGCGTTCCGTCCAGCATCAGGGCAGGCTCCACGCCAAAATGTTTGTTCAGCGTGTTTCTGATGCCGGCAAGTTCATTTCTGATTTGCTCCTGCCTTGTCAGTAGGTTTTCTCCCTGCTCATGCGTAAAGACGCGATCTTCATCAACATTGCTCAAATTGTATTCCCCCTTTCTAAATGAAAAGGCACCCTGCGCATACAGAGTGCCTTTCCTTATTTAATTAAGTGTTTAAAATTTGTCGCGGAAGCGCTGCAATGTTTTCTTTTGGATTTTGTGAATCACTTTCCGCTTCTGATCTATCATCTTCCGCTTATTCTCCGGAGAGATGTTCTTTGCGTCCGTAATCTGCTGAATTTCTTTGTTCTTCAGAGATACGTCCCGCAACGCCTTATTGATAGCTGCCACGGCGGGCGTAGGCTTGCCTTTGACGCCATACCCGGCATGGTGTTGCTGGGCTGCGCTCACAAGGTTGTAAAAATCCTCGCTCGTCCGGTTCATGTTCATATCGTTAAGGAAAAAGTCACGAATGAAAACACGTTCCTTCAACTGTTTCGCAGGCTGGTTGCGTTCTGTACCGATAACAGGGTCAAGCGACTGTATCGCTATCATTCCCATAGTACCGGTATAGTCACGCCATACATTATCAAGTTTGACCGGAGAAAGCCCCGTATTCGCACCGATAGCCTTGGACAGTTCAGAAGTGCCTTTATTGTATCTCATTCCTGCCGGTAATCTTTGTAACCGGTTGCCCTCAATAGGTTTCTCCCGGAAGAAGCTATAATTCGCTTGCCATTCCAAAATAGGAAGGAACATTGTCGGGAGTATGTTCGGCAGTAAATTGTCTTTAAACGCTTTCCACCAGTTCCCTATTGCTTCCGGGTCGTTTTTGGTAGCAAGGTCAAGCAGCGCTTCTGTACCGCTGCCGAAAATCACGCCCGCTTCCTGCGGTTTCGGTATGCGGACGCTGCCAATTATCCAGTTCTGCATCCTGATATGCGGGTCAATTTCCTCATACCAGGGTTCGTCGTGGTTAAAGCCCCACAACAGCAGAGACGGAAGTATGATGTATTTTGCCAGGTTTACCATTGTGCCTACCGGGTTTTCTTTGAACAGGTTCCGCAGCTTGTCGCCGCCCTGCAGACAGGCATTGAAGAACGGCACTACCTGATTTACTTTCCGCCCGGAAGTACCGGAACGGCTAAAGTCCAGGGTAACATCCCGTGCGTCAAACGCCGCTTCTATGACAGACTTTCCGTTTTTGCGTGCCCGCATGAACTCGCCCATACGGGTTGACGCTTCGACAAATTCGCTTGCGTTCTCCCAGCCTCTGAAAAATGCTTTTATAAGGTCGGTAAGAGAGTGAATCTTTCCGTCGCCGGTCAATTCCTTCATAGATTGTACTGCAGAACGCTCACTACCGAAGTAGTTGAACGCTGTAACGCCTGCTGCCATAAATTCGCCTTGGAGTTTTTTGTCTCCCCACCGGTCCGACAATGCCAGCATACCACGGACGCTATCCACAACCGGTATGAATCCGTTGCGACTGGAAACGCCCGCAAAAATCGTATCACGGATAAAGTTACGGATGATAAAGGACGGTGACGTGGTAGCGCCGTAACGTAACATCCTTGCGGATGTCCGTAAAGCACCGAACACGATACCCGCCGATTCATTCCCGTAACCGACAATAGGCCCGTACAATTCCTGTGTGGTTTTGAACGCCACTTTTTCACCGTTCATCAGAACAGTAAATACGAAATTCTTCGGGTCTTCTGCTTTGCCAGGAACCTTTTGAAGTATGCCGCTTTCCTGTAAGGCTTTGTCATTGGCCACCATGTTTACGAACCGCATAGCGACTTTGTTACGTTCCGCACGGTCCGTCAGTGTTTCGATACCTTGGTAGGTTGCTTCCATAGGCGATATCAGACCGCGTTCGCTACCTTCCGACAGTACGAATTTCATCATGTTCTGCACGTTGGCCATACTGCGCCCGTCAGTGTTCAGGAACCGCAGCACCTTATCAATAGATGCCGTATCAGAGTAGTCTATCATCAGCGGGCAGTATTCCTTGTACGTCTTGTTGATCTTGTCATGAACTGACGGACGGATAAGCCCGCCATCTTCCATTAAAATCAGCAGGTTTTTCTGTAACTGGTAATACTTCTCCGCTGCTGCGGCAAACTCTTTCGGCGCGTTCTTCACAACTTCCTGTAAGTCTGCCGGGTTGATTTCCTTCGGCAGCTTATAATCAGTAACGCCTTTTTCTTTCGCAATACGCAGCAATTCCAATATACGCCGTGCGCCCAGGTAGTTACTGAACGCCTGGTGCCATGAGTTCAGGCCGTGGCGCTGCAAGTAATCCGGGTGCGCTTTGTCCATCTGCGCCGTAGCAATGGTTTCCAGCACGTCTTTCATGGTCACGTTGTTGAAAATCCCTTTCAGGTATTTTGCCCGTGCCAGTTTTTGTTTGTCACTGGGGTCAATGTGCTGCCCGATACGGTCACGTAACGTATTCAAACTGTGCTCATTACCCTTTACAAGCGTTTCTGCCGTGCCGTTGGCCAGCGCCCTTACAAGGCGCATACGTTCATACACCTTTTCGTTAAACGTGAGTTTCCGGCCCAGTTTCTTTTCAACGGCTTCGTCCACCATCTTCAGGCTGGACAGACTATCAAACCATTCGCTGTAAAACTTCTTGCGCCGGTCCTCTATCCATTCCAAAGCGTTTTGGAACCTGGTCTTGTTCTGCGTGTTGTGGAAAATCTTGTCTGTGCGCCCTTCTGCGGTCGCTTCGTTTGCTGTCCGGACGTTGCGGTTTGCATACGCTTCGGCCTTGCTGAATCCTTCGTTTACAGCAGAGGAAATGGACGCTTCGACCTTCCCTTTTCCTGCCGCTAACGCCGGAATTGCAGCCTGTTCGTAGTTTAATTGTCCGTCAACAACATACGGCCTACCGTTTCTGTCCTTGACATCTTTCAGAAGTTCTGCTACACTTATTTCAGGCGGTATTGTAGCGACCTTTTTCCCACCTGATTTGGGTGGACCGGCGCTTACAATACCGTCTTTTATTATGTCGTAAAACTTGGCGTCAGAGATTTCGTACAAGCCGGAGTTCGGATTTCCCTCTTTGGCAACGATTCTAAAGCGGGTTAACGTGTTGCTGTTTTTGTTTCCCACAACGGCATAAAGTTCAATATACTTTGTCCCGCTGCCGTGCGAAGCATCAGGGTGTTTGTCAACATATACGGCTGATTCCAGTATATCTTTAATGCTGGAAAGCGCCCTTAACCTCGTTTTGTTGTTTCTGTTGCTGTGAGATTTATCACTTGACTTGAAAAGATGATCTCCGTCTTTAATACTTGAGATGCGGCCAACAGGCCCTTCATTTTGAATGGTAAACTTAATCGGTTCACCGCTCTTATCGTTCATCAGGTCTAAAATGGCCTTTTTGAGATTTGCGTTATCGTATAAATCAAATTTCGGATTTCCTGTAATATCAATCACCGGGACTTGTGTGTCTGCGGTGATTTTATTATTTGTAACCAGGTAATCTTTTACGTTCACGCCGCTTTTCGCTTCCCGGTTCCACACTTCGCCTTCCGCAATTTTGCGCATCACGTTATGGACGTTCTCTGTTCCTGTAAGTATGGCCTGTACTTTCCTTGCAAAGTCCTGTATCTTTTGGAACAGCTTTCCTAACCGGGTTCCTTTGCGCTGCTGCCGTGCCAACTGCCAGTCGCGATATGCGTCTGCGCTGACTTCAATTACGGATTTTCCCAGCTTTTCTGCCGTCGCCCCGTACTCTTTTTCCATTGCCGCCTTTTCTTTTTCGGTCATGACAAGGTTGTACGCCGGATGATAGCTTTCATGGAACACGGTCCCTTTGTCTCCGTACTGCGCCAGTGAAATAGCTGCGCCCTTATCAAAGGTTTCGGTGTAGCCGTTTACCCTGATAGGTTCGTTAGCGTTCTTTCCGTGGGCCTTGCGTGCTTCTGCCGCTTCTTCGGCGTTAAGGAAGCACTGGTTGGCAATATCTACTGAAATTGCTGTTCCGTTCGGCAACGTAAAGGTAATATGCTGCCATTCCCGGGTAAAGTTCTTGGCACCCGGGAACGCCGTCTTAACATCTGCAACGATATCGTCAACGGCCTGCCGAATTGCTGGTTCTGTGCTTTCTGCTACGGATGCTTCCAGTTTTTGTCTGCGCTGGACGATTACGCTTTGAGGTGTTTCGCCGATTTGTTCATCCTTTTCGTTGACAGCCTTAAAGGTCGTTACCGTCTCTGTGTCGGTTTCGGTTTTTGTTTTCTTCCACGGAACTCCGTTTTTCCTCGTATCGCCGGGGACTTTCCGACTGATGCTGTTAATGTTCCAAAAATCAGGGTCAGCATCATCGAGAATGTTAGACATTGCTGTGTCTACCGTGGTTTCAAAATCAGCAGTATAGTTCACATCGTCGCTCACGTCAGTAATTCGCTGGCGGGGGTCACGTTGCAGATCTTCCGGCTGGAATAACAGGCTGCCGTTCGTGTCCGTAACCTCGCTTGCCGGTGCTACAACATTTTCTACTTCTCCTGCAATGTAGCGTTCCAGTGAAAGCCCGTATTCTTTGATGGTGTCGCCGTTCGGTATCCTGTGCCCTGCAATTTCCCACTCTTCACCATTGTATAAAACGACATTTCCGATAGTAGCTATGTTCCTGTACCAGTCCGGCGCAGGAATACTATTCTCTTCCATATCCTTTTCAATGGCCTTGGCTTTCCTTTCGTATGCGTCCAGCCGTTCCTGGTCCTTCCACACACCTTTGGATGCTGATTCGGCTTCTACAAGGTCAACTTCCGCTTTGTCTAACCGCTTCTGCCATCCTTCCTTGGAACGCCTGATGTTACTCAGGGTGTTTTGCAGTGAGCCGATAGTCATTTGCAGTGCCACGTGCTCAACCTGTCCGTAATCTTCGTCCTTTACAGTCTTCAGGTCGATGTATTCCTTCTTCGATTTTGCAGTGGCCTTTTTCTTGCCTTCTTCCTTGCCTTTTGGTTCTTCAATTAACGGTGCTGCTTCTTCGGCAGGCTTTTCGCTCCTGGCTACAAGCCTATACTCACTCCCTTTCAGAAGGTTAATTTTTTCTACGCTTACCTTAAAACCTCTGTACCGGATAAAGTCTTTAGCGTACTCTTCATTCCTGGCAGCAGCCTGGTAGTTAGATTCCAAAAACGGCGCTGCCTTTTTCTCGTCAGTGAATGTTTGGAACTCTCCCGTTGCTGCGTTTCGGATTTGAATAGAGAAGTCCGGGTGCAATTCCCGGTCATGCGCATATACGGCATCGTCAATATCTGCACACTCTAAATTCTTTTTCAGTTGAGGTATCTCTCTCCGCAACCGTTGAGCGGATTCTTTACTTTCCCGTTTTCGTCCCTCAAAATTGCTTCTCTGTTTCTTTAACTGTTCAATCTTCTTTTTCGCGTCCGCAAGTTTGGCAAACCGGGTGTCACCGACTGCTGCTGCCTGGGTTTCCGCAATATCGCCGATACTGTCGTTTTCTTCTTCTGCCAGTGCGTCACTTTCAATAGTACGGACTTTGCTCTTCGTGTTCATGAAAGCTGCAATGAAAGAAGATTTAGCCGCCAGCGCTGACCATTTCTTACCGTCCAGCAGCGGCATAGTGTAGCGGTATTCCAATACGGTGTTCCAGTGGTTCCCCTGGCGCACGGCCCGCTTGTTCTCCTGTTCCAGTTCACCAGGCATCCACGGTGCGTCAATGTGGTGGATAGCACGCAAGTTTTCCTGCATGTTCACGCCTACGCCCATGGTCTTGTACGGCGCGATAACAACGGCGACTTCGCCGCTGCTTACGCGGTCTGCTAACCTCTGACGATCTTCGGGGTCTTTGAACTCGTTTTCGTCGCCGGCGACAATCGCAACCTGCTCCGGCTTGAATCCCTGTTCCACAAGTTTCTGCTTGAGGTCTAACGCCATATTGTAGCCCTCTACGGAAAGGGTATCGGAATAATTCTTACGGTACTTCCCGCCCTCTACTCTCTCTCCGCTTGTTATGGTAACAGAACGCTCGTCGTTGTAGCCTTTTTCCATAAAAATAACCTGAGCGCATGGCAAGCCCCTCTTTTGTGAATCGTCATACAGCTTTTTAATGTTGCTGACGCACATACTGGCCTTGCTCATGTTCAGGTCTGTCAGGCTTTTATACAGGTTTTTGATGCTTGCGCCGATACCAGGAACGAGGTTTTGGAATTTCAGGCCCATGCCTTTCGCAAACATTTCTTTGGCTTCTGCGCCTTTTGCTTCCTTCATCCATTTCGCAAATTTCTGTATCTGCTTATAGATGTAGTCCATGCGCTTCGTGTTGGGTACTAACACATTGATTACTTTATGGTTAGGCAGCCCTTCGGGTTTTATGCTGTGGTCATAGCCGTTTTCCAAATAATCCCGTTCTTCAGGTGTCAAGTCCTTGGCCTTGATATCCTTTCCGCTTTCCGTCTTACGTGTCGTGAACTCCGGCAGGTCTTGTGTCGTAACGATATCGATATGCTGTCCTGCAATATTACGCAAGTCAGGGATATTGATAAACTTTGTCAGTCTGTCTTCATATACGATATCGCCTGCGGCGTCCGGTTCCTGCTCGTGAACCACTTCTGTAAACGAATTAAGAAAATCATCAAGATTGTAAATACCGTGCTCTTTCAGAACGTCCGGCATTACATATTTCATGTGTGTATGGATTTCCGGTATGGTATTGGTAATAAGTGTTCCTGTAAACTCAAACACGCCTTTGTTGTCGTGGGTGTTGTTGATGTACTTCGTCAGCATATCCATCGCCGCACCCATTTCGCTTACGCTGGTATCCAGACCTTTGACCTGAAGGTTAGAGTTTTTCGGGCCTTTCTTGAATTCGTGTGCTTCGTCTACCAGGCAGCAGTCAATGCCGGTTTCCTCAAAATTGATGTAACCGGGCTGGTTTAACCTCTGCCCCATAAGTCTGCACTTCTGCCTTATGGTCCTGATACGACGGATATATTGTGCCGCACTCCCCAAACGCTTCTTTTCGTCCTTGTCCATCACGTTTTCACCGTTGGCGGTGTACTTGCTGGTAAGTACGTCAGCGTTGAAGTCTTCATCGAAAAGTTCGATTTTGTCGTCGGCCTGTGCTTCTGCCAGCGCTCTTTCGGTCCAGTAATCAATTTCTTCCTGCCGTAAGGCCAGGGCAGCTTCCTCTGTGAAAGCTATCCGGTCAATCAGGCTGTGCGGAAGTACGATAGCGTCCCAGTCGCCGCTGACAATCTGCGACATCAAAATACGTGTGGTTTCGGAATTTGCAGTTTTGCTGAACTCCTTTACATATAAAACTTTGGAATCCGGGTAATATTTCCCGAAGTTCCGTGCGATTTCTGCGCTGTTTGCGTTGTGTGCAAAGATGATCGGCTTCTTGGCCTTGCCGGTTCTGCGCATTTCCATGCACAACATAGCCATAAGCAGCGTTTTTCCTGTTCCTGCATCATGTGCGGCGATACCGCGCATTTCCGTCAGGAATTTCAGGAAAGCATTGCGCTGGTGCTTGCGCGGGAATAACGGTTTATCGTCCACCATGGGAGACATGCCGGGGAACTCCGTCATAAAGTCTGCATCATATACCGGATTAACGGTACAGTTTACCTCTTCGTTGTACCGGTGTTCCATTTCAGCACGGCGGTCTTCGTCCTTGTCCCACAACCACTCATTAAGCAGGTTGTTCATTTCCCGCATCTGTGCGGCAACCGCTTCTGTTTCGTGGATATTGACCTCTTTTTTCTTGGTGTACGAATCTACATCGTAAATCGTGTATGGCCTTTTGTTCAATACGCTGTTAAAGAACCGGCCCACTTTGGCACGACTTGAACCGCATACCCTCTTTTTGAGTTCCGAGAAGTTGTCAAAAAAGTCGTCGTCAACCTCTACTACCCACCGTCCGTTATCGTTACGGACTTCAACTGCATTATTCACTCCGTCGTTTTTCTGCCCTAACAAATCCATAAAGAATTCTTTATAGGACTTGACAGGAATCCAACTTGCACCCATGTTCACCGTGATTTCACTGGAAGTAAGGTTTTCCGGTAAAACTTTTTTCAGCGCTTCTACATTACGTTTAAATTTAGGGTCTTTTTTCGCAATGGCCTGCGCTTCACGGAGTTTTTTGCGCACGTTTCCGGACAGGTACACGTTGGCAGGTACAAAATCCCCTTCGAAAGTCTCGTAAACCGCATTGGCTTTTATCAGGTCTTTGATAACCTCTTCTTTGGCTTTGTTATTTTCTTTTGCTATCTTGTCAATGTCAATAGCTGTTGCGCCGTCGGCTATCTGCATCTGTAAGGACTGTTGCACAGAGGGCTCTTCGGCCTTTTTTCTGCTCTGCAGTGTTACGCCGGTCAGGATATCGGAAGGCTGCCCGCCGCCCTTGTCCAGTTTCGTTATACGGTCAAAAGAAAGCCCGTCACCAAACTTTTGAAGCGTTTTCAGGGAATCCGCAAAGCCTATCTTGGTTTTCCCGGTTTTTGTGTCCGGTTCTTCCCACACTAACCGGTGTCCCGGTGTGGCTTCAATTACCTTGTTGAATAAATCCAGCGTTTCAGCACGCAATTTCTCTATTGTTTCAGTGGCTTCGCCTTGGCGCATGGATTTTAACAGGTCTTCAAACTTCTCTTTGAGCACGATAAGCGGCTCTATTTGTTTTGCAAGTTCTTCACTCTTCCTGGTCCTGTCTGCTTCAACCTTTTCCTTAAATGCTGCATCAATAGCCTTTTTCGCAAGTTCAGGATTTTTCCTTTCTACATCATCCAGTTTTTCTTTCCAGCTATAATTTTTACCATCCGGCTTCTTGTCCAGTTCGCTATTGCGCCAGTCTAAATCCTTAAATTCAGGATGCCGTGCAATAAAATCGTCATAGCCGTTTTGGGTAGTGCTTACGTTCTTGCCGGTCGGGCTTTGGCCTGCCGGGATGTTCAAAATGTTCTTCAATGAAGTTGGGCGGGCCAGCTTGCTTTTTGCCATCTTGTCGCCACGGACTGAGATTTCGCTGCTTTCTTCCTTGAATTTCAAATCGCCATCCTTCATGTAGAAACTGTAATTAGGACGGCTCACGTCAGCCGATACATATTCGCTCTCCGCTTTTGTCAGCGTTTCGCCCATGATATCTTTCGGGAAGTTATCTGCAACGATTTGTTCTACGGCCTGGGCAATTTCTTCGTCCGTTCCCTTAAATTCCGTTTTCAGTGTAGGCCCGAATTGCCCGGTTCCCACACTCATATCACCAACGATGTTATCGGGATTGTTTACAAAATAGTCATTTACAACAACACTGGTATTACCCTCTTGTTTTAGTAAATGCGCTTGAATCCACGGTTCCTTTGCCGCTTCCATTCCGCTGATAGGCGTTTCTCTCTTGCGGAACACGAGCAGGTCGCATGCCGCGTCCGTACCAGCGCTCCGTTTAAAGGTCTTATTAGGCAGGCGGATAGCGCCTACCAATTCGGCCTGTTTTGCCATAGCAATGCGGATCTGCGTGTCCTGCTTGTCCATCGTGCCGGTCGAAGTCAGTCCCATCATAATGCCGCCGGGACGTAACTGGTTGATGCCGCGCAGGAAGAAGAAGTCGTGAATCCTCACAGATGCCGGGTTGGTGAATTGCCGTGCTTCCGGTGTATCTTCCATTGTAGTCGTGTCATACGGCACGTTGCTAACGATGAAGTCAAAGGAATCTTTCTTTGCAAGGTGGTCTTCGTAATGTTCCGTGAAGACGTGCGCACTCGGGTAAAGCTGTTCAGAGATTTTTGTGGCTACTTTGTCAATATCAATGCCTGTCAAAGTGCTGTTTTCAAAAATTTCCTTCGGCATGGTAGCAAAAAAGCCGCCTACACCCATAGACGGCTCCAAAATATTACCATGCTTTAATCCTAATTTTTGCGCCAGTTTCCACATGGCGGTTGTGATGCCATACGGCGTATAGAAAGAAGTGGTGGTTGAATCCTGCACGGATTCCCATTCTTCCTGCGTCATAAGGTCGTGAAGCTGCTGTGCTTCCTTTTCCCATCCTGCCTGCGGCTTCATGTTGTCGTACGTGCCGCCGAAAAGCTGGTTACGGAAACGTCCGAAGCCGTTATAGTTTGCCAGTGCGTTCATTACTTCCGGCGTAAATTCAACGGTTTCGTCTCCCTCACGGATGCGCCTGATAGTTTCCAGCGCCAGCACATTGCGGTTGAACGCTTCTTTTTCAGTAGCGCCGAACTCTGCTTTTACCGGGTCAATGATGTGATAGTCGCCCGACGGCAGGATTTCGTAACTTCCGTCTTCGCTTACTGCTCCGACCCTTCGCTCCTCATATCCCCTTCGTCCGAGTCCGTTTCCGGGTATCGTAGAATCATTCTCGACAACATTTCCTTCTCGTGAAGGTACTCGTCCGGATCCTTTATCTTGTCCGTCACCCACAGTTCCTTCAACTGTATCATTCTCCGTGACCACGGATGATACAGCGCTTCCGCTGTTGCTACCACTCTGTCTTCCTGTTTCAGTCTCTCGAACATTCTCGGACGCATTTCTTCCCAGTCCCGAATTATCGTTTCCAGTGTTTCCGCTGGCGGTGTCCCGTACTTCTTCCGCTGTTCCATCGCGTCCTTTATCCACTTTTTCCGATTCTTCGCTTCCTGCTCCGTTAGTCTCGGTATCTGTTCGTCCAGCATTTGTTGAAGCGGCGTTTTCAGATAATCCGCTACCACTTTCTTGAAGGTTTGTACTTTCAGGTGTGCGTCCAGTAGTGTTGGCATTTCCCTTTTCTCCTTCGCCTATTGCGTCGTTAATCTCCTTTGTAATGTTCGTGGGGTTCGTCAGTTCTGACATACCCTCAAAAGCAGCCTTGATAAACGGTTTGTATTGCCGTACCGCCTTTTCGCTTCCAGCTTCCTCTACCAGCATTTTGTAAAGCTGGTCCGGTGTAATATCGGGGAATTTCTGCTGTACAGCGCCGACTAACTTAAAGGCGCTTGTCATTACATCGGGGTCTAAAACCTCTTCACTATCATAGCTTTGCAGCGTTCTCCACAATGCGCCTAACCACGGTTTAATCTTTTCGCCGACGTCGTGCGCCATTGTCTTGGCCCATTCATGTAACGTCCGTGCGCCCTTGGCCATGCAGTGCAGCCCGTACCGGCAAGCAGCGCTCCAAAGGTTGGGGTTGAACATCGGGTTCGCTCCCAGTTTGGATAGTTCGGCTTGCAGATCCTTTAATGCCTGCGCCCCGAACTCGTCACTTGCGGCCTTTGCGGTCAGCCTGTCAATGGTTCCTTTTTTCAGGTTCTTCGCAGCGTCGTTGTGAATGAGTTTTGCGTCTTCCTTGCCCTGCTTTCCTTGCCCGAAAGAGAACATCATCCTTGCGGCGTTTTTTGCTCCCTCTGTTACCTCGGAAACTCTTTGCAAGGCTTCTTTTTCTGCCCGGTCACAATCACGAAGCTGGTCTTCCCGGCGTGCGTCAGCAACAGGGTAACTCCCGTTTTCGCGTTTAGATGCTTCCATCCACCCGCGAATCATTTGCCTGTTTTTCTCTTGGGTAGCACGTACTGTTTCTCCCACTTTTTCCGCTATATTGCTGAAAATAGCAACAGAATCCTTATAGGTTATCTTTCCTTCCTTAATAGCATCTTTAACCGTTTGTAAGATGTCAGGCCATGCACGATTAAAGTCTCCTACATGCCCTAAAGTGGGAAGCGTACCTGCAAACTTTTGCCATACATTCGCAGCCTGTTTGGAAAGTTTTACCGCCGGTACTGGTGTGACTTTCGCAGCAGGTTTCTTTTGCGCTGCTTTTTTCACGCCTACTTCTGATAAGAAGTCCTGCACGTTTTCTTTAGCAGACTTATTCTCGGTATCAAATCCGAACTTGTCTTCCTGTTCAGATTTTACCACTTTTTCATGTTCTAATGCAACTTTTTCTTCTGCTGACTGCGTTTCCTTTGTCTGTGCCGGTTTCTCTTCTTCTTTCTCTTTCGTTTCCGGCTTCTTTTCTTCCACGACAGGCGCTTCCTGCGGTTTGGTTTCGGTGGTTTCTTCCTTGCCGACAAGTTTCTTGATACCGTCTTCAACAGCGTCCAGGAGTTCTTTCTGCTGGTCGATGTTGTCCAGCTTTTCCTGTTTCCCAGCAAAATAATCCTGCATTTCTGATGATTTCGGGTCTACGCCTGCGCTTTCCCAAAACCATGTGTTTTCACCAATTTCTGTCTGAATCGCAAAATTGCGGATGAACTTTTGCGACGGAGTGCCGCCGTACTCTTTATAAACTTTAGAATACCACAACTCATTATTGCTGGAACGTAACCATCTGCCGGTTTTTGGATCCGGATATAATGCTACGCCTTTGCCTTTGTTTTCCCAAAGAACTTTAAACATCGGGTCGGAAAACGCTTTTAATTCGTCTTCTACGGCCTTTTTCCATTCGTCCAAAACGGCAAGCGGATTATCCGGGTCTATCATAAAAATAGATGTTACCAGTTCCCGCTGTTCGGGGTCTGAAAACTCGTTATTGATACGCTCCTGTAATGTTGCGTCCAGTTCCCCTGTGCCACCGTTAGAAACATCTTCCGCAACAGCATCTAATAGCTGCTTGCCCTGTTCTGCTTCTGCCTCGGTTGCGTACCCAGTACGGACGGCAGCATCTAACAGACGCTTACCCTCTTCCGCTTCGGCCTTTACTTGTTCTTTGTTTTTGGCTTCTGTCACACGCTTGCTGAATCTGCGTGTAATCTTGCCGGTCGGGCGCAAATAGTTCACTTTGCGTTTCTTCCCTTCCGGTTCTGCTGCCTTTTCTTCCTTGGGTTCTTCTTTGGACTGTTCTTGGCTCCGATCCTTTGGCTGCTCTTTTATTTCATTTTCGCCTTGCTCTCCTGCGGCTTCACGGTCCGCACCTTCTTGTTTTTGATTTTGTTCAGGTTCGGCGTTTCTACTTTGATTCTCTCCGGTTTGCGGGCTACTCTGCCCCTGTAACTGCGCTGACTCATTCTGCTTTTCCTCTCTTTCTGCATTTAATTGTGCTGCTATCCTGCTCTGCATAGATGCGGGCAGTTTGTTAAATGCCTTTGCTGCGTTTGCGTCGCCTGAATTTGCCCGCCGTAACATATTGACAAGGTTCTGCGGTACAGGGCGCAGCGTGCGTTGCATTTTTACATTTTCCGGCAACTTGGAAATGCGTTTTGTAGGCTCTGCAGGCTGCTGGTTTACCGTTGGATTATCCCAGGGAATGTCTGATAAATCTGACTGATTCTGCTGGTTTTCGGCCTCTAGTACAACTGGTTGTGCTGCTGGTTGTGCAACAGGCTGGCTTTGTTGTGCTGCCGGTTGTGCTGCGTTTTGTCCTTGCGCTACTGCCGGTTGTTGGGCAGACTGCGGCTGCGCTTGCGGTTGCTGCGCTTGTTTGCTTTCCTCGGCAAGCATACGGTCGCGTTTATCACGGACAGCTTTAATCTGTACGTCCTTTGAAGCGTTATTAAATCCCGGATACTTAGGGTTGCCGCTTTTGTTCTTCTGATTTTTCCGTTTTGAGAAGAACATTTTTAATTTTTTCTGCTGTTCGGGTGTCATAGCGTTCCATTCTTCACTTGTGAACGCTTCTTCTGCAGACGCAAGTTTCCCACCGTTACGCTTCTGATTAATCATATTCTGAATATGACTGCGGTAGTTTTTGGCAATTTCACTGTTATCGGATTTATCATCCGTGCGCTGCATAAAATCTTCCAATTCGTCGGCGGTAAAGTCGTTGATGTCCTTAACAGTTCCATCTTCTCCCACGTAGGAAGGCCGTTCCTGCTGTTCGGTTCCTTCTGCGAAAGAATCCTCAATGTTGCTGATACGACGCTGTGTTTCTGCATCGAACTCGTCCAGTTGCTCGGCGGTCATGGTTTCGCCCTGCGGCTGGCCTTGCGAAACGTTATCGGACGTTGTGCTTCCTGTATATTCTGAAACGCTGCCGTACCCCAGTACATCACCGAAGTATTTCTGCGCTTCTTCCATGCTGCCACGGTGTACGCCGCCAGTGCTGTTACGGGCAATATAGCCGTCGTTTCCGTCATAAATACCAACATGGTCTTTCCAGTTAATCAGGTCGCCGGCTTTCGGTTCATACCCGGAACTGGTTTCATGGTATGCGTCCCCAAACTGTTTTACCAGTTCGTCGCCATTCACATGGCCCAAACCTTTGATACCTGCATTTTTATACACGTCAGAGACAAAAGCGGAACACTGTACCCGGTCGTCCTCAACCTCCGGAGACTTCCATTTTTCTCCTTCCGGGTGGGTATTGGCCACGTTAAGGATAGACTGTCCGATAGTGGTTTGGGGTTGTTCTTCCTGCTCTTGCTTGCCGAGCATCTTGTTCATGGCATATCCGGCACCGCTCATTACACCACCTTGGCCTAATCCTGCAATGCCGCCAACGGCAGCAGCATTAACCTGTTCAGGATTCCACTGGAGCGGATTCACGATCTGCCCGATGTTGTCAATTTTGCCCTGTGCATACAGGTTTGAGCCTTCCTGTGCGCCTTCTTCCCATGCGTTCTGTCCAGCGTTAGTCAGTAAGAACTCTGCGCCCTGTTTCACCTTTCCTTTAATGCCTTTTGCAGCGCCGCCAAACAACCGTCCTAATCCAATACCTTCTACCAGGTTGCTTGCGCCCAGCACGGCCATGTTTCCTGCAAAGTTTTTCGCCATGGCTTCCCGGACTGCATCACGGTCAACGTCTTGCAGTCGTTCTCCGGTCTGCTGGTCGTGTGTCATTTCGCCACCGGTTCCACCGGCTTCGCTTGCAGCTTCTAAAGGAACCTGTAACATCAGATTGCTTAACAGTTTACGCCCGCCCTCGGTTGCTAAAGCCCGTTCAACAGATGTAAGCCCTAACCTTCTTGCAACGGCACCTATCGCGCCAGCGCCCAAAGATGCAGCGCCGGTAACGCCTGCTGCCGCTAACGCTTTCATCAGGATAGCAGCTTCTAATGCCATTGCCGCGGTCGAGCCAAAGCCGCCGCCAACGTCATACGACATTCCATACGGGTCAGCAGCATAATTTGCAAACTGGCCCAAACTGCCGAAAATCTCGTTGGCACTGTACTCTTTCGGACGTGAATACTGTTTTGTGTAACCGGTAAGGGTATCGGCAATTTTACCGGCTGTTTCATTTCCTGTAAACGAAGCTACCGCTTCTGCCTGGTTCCCTACCACGCCTAATCCTTGCGCCGCTGCGCCACGAAGGAAAGCACCAATAAGGCCAGGTTTGTCTTGCTGTGCGCCCGCCGCCAGTTGCTCCTGTACTGCCGGATTCCCCATACCGATACTGGCCCGGTACCGGTTCCATTCGTCATCTAAACTTTGCGCTCCCGGGGCGATCTGCATACCGCCGCTGGGGGCTGCGAAAATGTTCTGACTTTCTTGTAGTAATTCATCATAACTTAATGCCATTTTATTATCTCCTTGCGTTCAAAAGTGCTACTTCTCATCCGCTCATAGGATGCTTGTTACTCTCTGACTGTTCGCCGCTGCGCTCCTTTATATCCTTTGGTAGCTAAATACTGGTTGATAGGATGATTCGGGTTTTCGTCGTCCGGTTGCAGCCCGCTTCCGGCCCGTAACGCCCTGACTAAATTCTCGTCAATGCCGCCGTTCCTGCTGATAAGGTTGTCTACCTTCTGTTGCCAGTTCTGATAGCCGAACCGGTTATTGTAATATTCGTCATACGCCTTTTGGAAATGCAGGATTCTCGCTTTCAAATCATCAGGCACTTTACCGCCGCTTGCTTCGATATTGGAAGCCTGTTCATTCAGACCGTCAATAAGTGTCTTTAAGTCTTTTATTTCGGACGGCTTTATGCCGCCTGCTACATTTCCCGACGTGCCGCCGATTCTGTTTCCGACACCTAATACCGCTGCCGTTGCCGTCTTTTCGTCATAGCCAACGTCCATAAGCTGCTTGACTTTGTTCAGCGCCTGCTGCTTTGCATACGCTTCCTGTAACTGTTGCCAGCGCATCTTATTTTGTATCTGCAGATCTGCACTGTATTGCATATCGCTCAATTTCTGCTGGCGTGCTGCGGCCCTGTCTGCTAATACATTTTGCCGGTTCCACAGGTCACGCCGCCCGATGCCTTCCTTCAGGTAAAACTTGCCCAAGGCCGGATTCAGTTTTAACAGTTTCAGGGCGTTCATGCGGTAATCGGTACTGTCTATCGGGTTATTCTCCATTTTCGCCGCCAGTTCGTAAGACAGTCTTTCATTGTTCGCCGATTCCTGCTGCTCGTATGCTGCAATGCTCGGAGCCATAAGCCGCGCAGCATCCTCGTAGGAGTACCCTTTGTTGGTCATGAGGTAGTCGATAACACCTGTCTTATACTGCTGCGCTGTAAGCGGCGCTCCCTGGTTCACTAACTGTGTGATTCTCGTCGGTTCCTGCTGAGGGACAACGACGGCATCCGGGGGCTGAACCGGCACAGGCGTAACGGAAGGCGGCGGCATGTTTGCGGTTGCTTCCCGTTCCCGCTCCGCTTGGAACTCGCTTTTATTGTTCCATGCCTGATTAATCGTGTCTTCAAAAAATCCCATCGGCATAGTGCTACCCCCTGTTAAAACACATTGGTAAAGGCTTTGCTCTTTAGATATTCTGCAAGCTGCGCCAACAGGCCGCCGTTGTTAAAATCACTTTCCTCATTTACGCCATAGCCGTATTCGGCATAGGGGTTGTTATCTACCGCTAAATTGGGTGCGGCTTCTACAACCTCCGGCACTTGTGCAAACGGGGCCTGGTTTGCGCCGCCCCCACCATGCGGCTCAATACTTCCACCATGAATAGTGGGCATCGGAGGTAACGCGTCGGCAACAGGAATATCGCTTCCTGTGTCTATGATGTTGCCCTGGTTCCTTACGCCGTTGTAGTCAGCCTTTGCGGTTGGCGTGTTGCCGGGGTTATAGGTTGATTTATTTTCCATTGCCTGATATGCCTTTTGCGGGTCAACCATACCGCCAATTAAACCGGCATTTTTAGTTGTAACCGGAACTTGTCCGCTCTGCTGCGGAGTACGGGGAATATTATCAGCAGCAGGCGCTACGGCGTTTGCTCCTGTCCTGCCTTCATACAGGACCTTCCCTCCGCCATTCTTGTATTCATTGAGTGCCTTTTCCCTTGCGTCCCACGCAGACTGCGGACCGGTGCTTATGCCTGTAAGGTTTCCGTTGGCGTCGCGGCTAACCTGTACACCAGTTGTGTCGCCTGCACCATATTCTCGCATCGGGGCAAATCCGATTTGTGCCAGTGCGTCGTTCCGGCTCATCCCGCTTTTAATTGCTTTGTAATACTGGTTGAATTGGTCTCTTGTTGCGTTCGGATGTAGTACCATGAAGTTTGCTTCCGCACGGCTTTTAGCCTGCTTATCACCCCAGTATTTCTTACCGATGGCGCTGCCGATTAAATAACCGGTCATCATTTGAGGGTCTTTCTGCATCATCTGCAAAATTGCCAACCGCTGCCTGTCCATTGTGAGACTGCCTGAATTCCCGGTTGACCTGAAATTTTTATCTGCATTGGTATATGTGATGTTAGCCATGATTATTTACCGTCCTTTCTCTTTTTATAAGAATCCGCCTAACAGGCCACTTATCAGGCCGCCGCTACTTTGTTTTTGCGTGGTGGTAGTAGCACCCTTACCTGCCACGCCTGCCAGTGCACCGGAACCGACGGAGCCTACACCAGTAACAAGCCCCATCAGCGATAACGGAGCGTACATGTCTGCTTCACGTGCTGATGCGTCTGCAGCAATCTTGGCTGTCGCCTGGTCAACCTGCTGGCCCGCAAGTCCGGACAGCAAACCGATATTCTGCTGATAACCGCTTGCCATTGCATTTGCAACGGAATCTGCCATATCTTTATTGGCCGCCGCCATTACGGACGAATTGATTACTCCACTCTTGCTCTTATCATTCAGGGCTGTACCAAGTGTCTTTTGTACGCCCTGGTTGATAACAGAGGTCATGTTATCAACGTACTCTTGCGGCAAAACTCCTGATTTGAGGTCGCTTACCGTTGCGTTTGCAGAATCAATCTGCCGTTGTGCCTGTTTGCTTAAATTGCCGAAATTCGTTTGTGTGGCACCGTAGCCTCCTTGCAACAGGCTTTTTGCTGTGTCATTCGCCCAGTTTGCTGTCGGCAGCATACTTTCATAGTAATCGCCCTGTAACCGCATCAGGCGCTTTTCTTCTTCTGTGGGAGTGTAGGTCGTGGTGCTGCTACTCCCGCCTTTGAATCGGCAGTGTTTTGTGAATTTACCAAAGCTGAATTTACCGTTTTTGTCATAATTGCTTTTGAAGAAAAACATTGCGTTGTATCTCCTTTCCGAAACAAACAGGAAACACGTTACAGATTTGGCTTATCGCCGGGGTTTAGGTACAGTATCGCAAGATATGTATCTTTTCCTGTAATATCATCCTTGCCCCTGTATGTCAGTGTCCCGTAACGTCCCCGCCGGTCTTTGGCAAGGAAGCGTTTCTGCCCTTCCTGTACCCATTTTTTGACGATCCTGCCGTCCCAAAAACGGATATAAGATTCGATGTGCCGGGTACATATCGTACCGATGCACCTGCAGTTCCACATGGCGGCAATGATTTCGGCGAAGTCATACCAAAACTTTCCGTCTCCTATCACGTAGTCAATTACCAACATAGATTCTTGGGAATCGCCCGTAAGACGGCAAACCATGATACCGCGTTTCGCTTGGAAATATAAAGCGGCGTTCGCTTTCATAACGAAAGTGTCGCCGCTCTTTTCCTCGTACCATTTAATCCATTCTTCTTTTGTTCCGTAACGCAACCGGTTCGTGTTCTTTTTCTCTTCCATAATTAGCGTCCCTTTCTCTTCCCTGGTCATTAACTGCTGCTCCTATTGTATTTAATCATCAGGTGTCCCTGCTCATTGAAATATAAATACGGCCTGCTATTAACCGTCGCTACTGCCGTTTCCGCTGCCGTCTTTGCGGCTACTGCTGCGTCTTTGGCGTTCAGCGCAGCCGTTGCGCTTGACGCTGCTGCCGTGGCGCTGTTCCCTGCATTGGTAGCGCTGGTAGCTGCGTTGGTAGCAGACGTGGATGCTTCACCTGCTTTCGTGGTGGCGGTAGTCGCTGCCACACCTGCTGTCGTAGCACTTCCTGATGCCTGCTCGGAATAATATTTTGCTGACCGGTATTCGGTAGTGTGATCACTTCCTGTAACCTTTGTAAAAGCATTGGCCGCAACCGCAAAATTCTCTGCATCCGTTTCTGCGTTCCCTGCTGATGTAGCACTCCCTGCCGCCGCAGTTGCGCTTCCGCTGGCCGCAGTAGCACTGCTGGCCGCTTCCCCGGCCTTTGTTGTGGCGGTGGTTGCGCTCCCGCTGGCGGATGTGGCACTGTTTCCAGCGTTCGTGGCAGCTGTTTCTGCAGCCCCTTTGGCCGTAACCGCATCATCTTTTGCCGAAACAGCAGCGTTCTTTGCATTGGTAGCATCTGTAACGTACCCTGATAAATTGCTTTCCACATTGCTTGCAGCCTGTGTAGCCGCCGCCGTGGCTGCGGTGCTGGCGGCTGACGCTGCCGAAGTTGCGGACGATGCCGCCTGTTGTGCGTAGTATTTTGCGCTGTATTCGGATCCGTCAACCGTTCCGTCGGTTTTGGTAGACCACTTTTCAGCCAATATTGCGCTGGCTTCTGCTGCGTTCTTGTTATTGGTAGTGGAAGTGACATATCCTGCAAGTTCCGTCCGTACCGCTTCGGCTGCTGCCGGGGCAGCCTGTGCAGCCGCTGTTTCTGCTGCCGTAGTCGCCGCCGCTGTGGCTGCTGCCTGTGCTGCTGTTGTCGCTGCTGATGAAGCGGCTTCAGCAATTTCTTCAACCTTTTCAGCAGCCTTGCCCGCGTAATACTTCGCAGAATATTCTTCACCGTCTACCGTGTCGCTGGTCTTTGTCGCCCATGCTGCTGCTAAATCCGCACTGTTCGCTGCGTTGGTTTCAGAAGTGGCTGCGTTGCCTGCGTACTGTTCAGCGTTTCCAGCCGCATTGTTGGCATTGGTTGCGTATTGACCGGATTTTTCCGAATAATACTTCGCGGAATATTCCCCGCTATCCACTGCACCGTCCGTTTTTATCGCCCAGTTTTGCGCCGCTGTGGCGCTGCCAGCTGCTTCTACCGCTTTATCGCTGGCCGTTCCTGCACTTTCGCTGGCCGACGTTGCGCTGCCAGCAGCTGCGTCTGCATAATGTTTTGCGGAATAGTATTCCGTTTCGTCCTCTAAATCTGTTACTTTTGTAAAGGCTGTTTCCGATACTGCAAAGTTTTCCGCATCGGTTAATGCGTTTCCTGCTGCATCGGCACTGTCTGACGCAGCATCCGTGTAAGCGGCAAGTTGCGTTTCTGCAGCTTCTACTGCTTCCGAAGCTGCCGTTTGCGCTACTGCAGCCGCTGCGTCAGTTGCCGCGCTTTCAGCTGCTGTAGCTGCATTATCGGCAGACGACTTTGCACGCATAGCGTAGTATTTTGCAGAGTATTCACTGTCAGCAACAACATCATCAGTCTTGTTTGCCCAATTCTGTGCCAATGTGGCCGCCGCTTCCGCTGCGTCTTTGGCGTTCGTGGAATCGGTAACGTACCCCGACAATGTGTCGTGTACGTCCTGCGTTGCCGTTTCTGCGGCATCACTGGCCGCACTGTCTATCACGCTTTGAATAGCTGCTAATGCTGACTGTCCGGCTGACGTGATGGCATCGATCGCCCGCTGTAACGCACTGCCCAAAATGCCAGGGGAATGCGTTTTAGGTAACTGGTCTGCTACAAGTCCGCTGGCTTCTACAATAATTTCCACGTCGGCAGTGGTAATCAGTTTGTTCGGATCGCTTTGTGCGCCGTACACATTCATGCGTATAATGCCTTTGTCTACCAATAATTCCCACGGCACCATACATTCATTGTTGTTGTCCAGTCCTTCATCATAGAACAATCCACCGGCACGCTTAAACTGAACATACTTCCCGGTTCCGTTCCAGTCGTCGGAAAAATCAAAATGGGCTTTCAAATATCCCTGTGAATCCGCAATAACTTTCGTGCTTCGCGGGTACAGGTTTTGCCCTTTCACTGTAAATTTAATTGTTTCCACACTCTTGCACCCGCCTTTCTATGTAATATCCAGAGTATTTCCTAACACACGGCTCCGGTTTAACCGCACTGTTTCCGGTTCTGTTTCCCGTAACAGTATCGGGCAGAGAGAAGCCGGTATATATAATTTGTTTTCCGACTGTACAGCGTTACCATGGGCCGTGTAAGACAGTGCCGCCCGCCGTTTGTCCAATTTCTCCTGCGTTTCCGGGCTGACAACGATGCCCGTTCCATCAATTTTCCCGGACGGCAGTATAGGAACCAATACTTCACTTGCAGTAATCAGAACAACGTCCTGCTCGTTCCTGCCGTCTACACTGACAATCAAATCTCCCGGTTTGGCAACCACATTGTCAGGAACGTTACACTCATCGTTTGCGTCCAGTGATACCGCAACCGGCACTCCGTTTATGCCAACTTTGAAGTATGCCGTTTTATATGTACCTAACCAGTGTTCGGAAAACTTGAATTTAGCCCGGATAAAACCTTTGCTTCCTGCAATAATTGCCGGAAACGTGCCATACAGGATTTGTCCTTTAGCCTGAAAATTAATCACCATCAGAATCACTCTCCGGGATGTCCAGCAGGAAATAATCTGCTGCGTCTGCCGGGTTGTCAATGTCCCGGACGGTCAGTGCCAGTTGTTTCAGCTTGTTCCTGAAAAACTCTCCTGTACTACTCTGATTGTTGCCGATACGCGGAGAAGCATACTGTAGGCCGTTGAACAAATAAGAATCATTGTATGTGCCTTGCAGTTCGCCGTCGATATAAAGGTGAACCTGCGTTGTGGTGGCAACAAACGCAATGTGATGTTCTCCCATTAGATCCAGCCCGCTGACATTCATTCTTGAACCGTTCGCATAATGTCCCAACCATGTTGGATAGATTTCAAGTTTCCCAGTATTGGTATTGCTTCCACCCATAGAATAAACACCATCATATTGATTAGATGCGTATGTGTTGGAAATGTTCAATACCATTTCTAAAATGAAAGTGGGATTATCCATACCGCTGTAATCAGGCACGCTTACGGACACCGGAAAGAATTTTGAAGAACTAAAACCGCCGATGCCGTCCTCACTGATGTTGTGATAGTAATCGCCGTAATTCCCATAAGAAATGCTGCCGTAATTGCTGTAATCCGGCTCCAATTTTGTAAAGTCTAACTTTAAAATACTGGTTCCGTTAAAGTTCTCATCCGCAACCATGCCGGAAGCATCAATGGAAATATCTGTATCTGCATCGGAAACGTTAATCGTTCCGGTCATAGTAACAAAACCAGGTGCAGTGATCGTGTATGCAATGTTGTCGCTTGCCTTTGCACCTAATATCGTCCTGTCCCTGCCGTAGTATTCACCTTTGGACGTGACATACCGGCAGAGTGGTTTGCAGTTGCTGTTACGAACGATGGCAACGGCGTAATCAATGGCCGTGCTGTCGTCGTAGCTTTCTTTGGACTTAATCTGGTTTTTATACGTTATCCAGTTAGACGCTTTTTTGTAAATATCCAACCATTTCAGTGGCACGTAAACAAATCCGTTGCCGCTGGCAATGGGTGTGTTGTTGAATGTGTTGGTATTGGCCAACACACACACAAAGTTCTCATTCGGAAGAAACAATGCCACAAGATTTGTGCATCCAGCAAACTGATTTCCTTCACTGAAGCGTTCCAGCTTCGGGAACGTTAGGGATGTAAGCCCTGTGCATAAACCAAAAGCGTCCCGGTTTATCTGTTTCAGTTTTGGGAATGAAGCATGCAGTAATGTCGGCACGTTGTAGAACGCTTCGGCGTTCAATTCTGTCACCAGTTCCGGGCAGGTAATCTGTTTCAATCCTTTGGCTTCCCTGAAAATGCGGTAATATAATGCCGTCAGCAAGGGGAATATCACTTCTTCAATGTAGGAATTGCGGAACATGTACTCACCGCTTACCGTAGTCAGATTCGGGAATGATACAGATTTTAAGGCCGTGCAGTTGTAAAACACATCGTTTGCATTTATGGTTTTAAGGTTTGGCATATTCAGCGTTTCCAGTTTGGTACATCCATAAAATGCCCTTGTGTTCAGTGTTTTTAAGGCTGGAAAAGACAATGCTTCAATGGTGTTGTCATTATAAAAGGCGTCAATACCGATGGTTTCCACAAGAGGGAAATTGGTATCTTTCAGTGCGTAACAATAACAGAACGCTTCCTGCCCAATGGTTTTCAGTTTAGGGAAGTCTGCTTCTTTAAGTTTTGGGCATTCCCGGAAAGCACGGTAATTTAATGTTTCGCATTTGTCCATTTTGACATAGAGCAAATTGTCACAATACCGTGCTGCTTCATTTGCCATGCTTGTGGCCGCCGGAAGAATTAGCGATACAAGCGAATCGTTATTGTTCAGCACCCTTGTCCCGACCGAACCGTTTATTTCCCCATTTATATCGTCAATTTCAGTGACGGTTCCTGCAAATATTCCTTTAATGTCTATGGGGGAAACAAGGTTGCTGGCGTCCTTATATACCGCACTGCCGCTGTCGTCCGCTAACGGCACTCGCAACATATCCACGCCCCGGAACGTCACGCCGTTTATCTTAATATCTTGTGCCATGTGCGCACCTTCCTTTACTACTTAACCAGTACGATCTTTGTTGGCAGATAAATTTGCTTCTGTTCTAACTCGACAAGGCAATGGCCGTCAGGGAATACCAACGTGTTTCCGTCCAGCGTTAGTACTTTCAGGCCGCTTACGCCCTGTATCATTGCGATATTTGCCGCAAACTCACGGGGCTTCATGTCGGCTGTTGTTCCTAATTTTGTCCGGATAGCGTTTGCCGTATCGGTCAGTACCTGCCTTTCCACTAATACGTTTGCCATCAGAAGCCCACCTCGTTTACATCAACGAAATCAATTTTGCTGTCAATATACCGCTTGATTCCGTCGCTGGTCACTAAATTGCTGCTGCCCTCTGTCGGTTCTTCGTCAAATTCCAGCGCCAGCTTTTCATTTGTTACGGATCCGTCCGCAAGATTTTCTGTCTGCACGTTGCCGGTTCCTAACAGTTTGGCGATAACATCCTCATGCAGCATAGTTTCTGTTACTTTACCATCGCCCAGCAGCAGGTCTGTAACTTCCGTAGCCAGCTTTTGTATCATAATGCACGCGTCTTTTATTTCGTCCGTGCCGACGGTATTATAGCCAGGTATTACAGGCGCATTGACACGTGCTTCTGCGATTTCCGCAAACATCTTCCAGTATTGCTGCATACGCCAAAACGGATTTCGTGCCGGTTCCGGGCACTCCACTTCAGCAAGATTGCATATCAGCTTGTACATATACTGTTCTTCAAGGCTGTGCGGTTTTGGTAATTTCGCTATTTTTGCGCTGTAATCTGCCATTTCTCACACCGCCTTATACGTTCAATGTCACATCTACCTTGCCGTTGTGCCGGGTAATGGTGTACTTGGCAATATCGTCTATCTGTGAAAGGCGTCCTGCCCAGTTTGGATGATTCTTGTACAGGCTTACCATATTGGAAGGTACAAGATATTTCACATAGTTGTTGGGATTACCGAATATATAATGCCCACTGAATTTGACTTCCGTATCGTCGTCCATGATGATGTATTTCACCGCCGGCGGCATGGTAAGCGATTCAATGTTATCGGTTTTCCACCCCGAAATATCCAATGCAATGATACCCGTGCAGCTTGCGAACATGTCACCGGCAGAGCGCAGCTTTTCGGTACACCAACCGGAAAGGTCAAGAGATTCTAATCCGCCGCAACCAGCAAACATACTTCCTGCATATACAAGGTTCCTAACATCCCAGTTTGCAATATTTAAAGACTGTAAACCGCCGCAACCATCGAACATAGAACTGCAATCAGTAGCGTTGCCCATATCCCAACCGCTACATGTGATCTCCCGTAATGAACGCAGTCCGTAAAACGCTTCTGTGAAATTTGCCGCTTCGCCTGTTCTCATGTTCGTCCGTACCGCTGTAACACCAAAGGCGGCAGAAGAAACGCCGGTATTGGAAGAACCTAATGTGCGCCGGAAAGAATCAATGTAGCCGTTTACATCTACTATAATGACTTTTCCACTCAGCCCGCTTTTATCTATCCAGTTTGTACATTCCCTATTGGAAGCAATAGCCAGGCAGTAGTCCCACTGTCCATAGAAGTAACTCTTTGCGCCGTTTATGTATACCGTTCTCCAACCCTGTTCGTTTTCAACAGTCGCTTCGGTAGCGTATATGGTGTAATCTTTGTCCAGTGCTACTACCGTGGTTGAACTCATGTGGACGCCGTTCACGATCAGATCTCCGGCAATGTATCCTTCGTCAGCTTCCACTTTAATTTCAAGGTTCCAAAATACTTCGGCAGCGGTAAAAGTCGCCGTGTACAGTGTAGAACTGGCCGCCAAATACTTACGGACGGTAATGTACTGGTGTTCTGATTGTGTAATCGTCACTTTGTAGCTGTTGGCTTCGCCGTATGCACCACCGCTGCCGCCGCCGGACAATGCCGCCAGCATCTGTGTGATTTCCGATTTTGTGTACATATTGTTCAGCCGTGTGGTAATCGCCCGGTTTTCTACTGGGTTCGGGCTGGTCGCGCTCAATGCTTCATCCACCACTACACCACCGTTTCCCTGTACAATACCACGCAGCAGCTTATAGATGTTTTCTACTTCCTTTTTGTACTTGACGGCAAATTTGTTTGCGTCGTCGCCGTTGATATTCGTATTGACCGGAGCGATAGGCTCATAGTTTTGATCTGCCATAGTATCAGTCTCCTTAACTGCCGCCGCCGAACATCATATTCCACACTTCTTCCTTTGTGGGATATTGTGCCAGCTTGGCCGTCACTACCTTATTCTGTACCGGGTTCGTGCTGCTTTTGTTCATCCTGTCGTCCACAACCAGCGCACTAATCTCGGAATCATTGATAACACTGTTGATACATGTGTAAATGTTTTCCATTTCCGCATTGTATTTTTCCATCCATGTCTTTAAATCGTCACCGCCGGGGGTAAAGTCCAGTTCGGCCACCGGCGCAAAGGTCGGGCTGCTCATGTTCCTATACCTCCACTTTGTCGTATGAAATGAAATTCAGGTAGAACGGGAATCCCGTTGCTTCCAACGAAACACGTATCGCTTCGTCCCTGCATATCTGCCGTTTCTTATATAAGACGCTTCGTCCCGGTGTTACCGCTTCATAATTCAGGAACACTTCATCGTCGCCGTCATATCCCGGTGTGCTTTGCGGTTCTTTCACCGCAACGGATAAACCGGTCTTTTGCATACGCTGTCCGTCTTTAGTCGCCCTGCGCTTCGGGAACGGCAGCGTTACACGTGAAACGTGCAGCGCGCATCCTTTTACGTCGTTGTAGAAACTGGTCAGCGGCGTGATAGACAATGCGACGGATTTTATTAACTGGTCACGCAAGGCTGCGTCTGTCTTAAAGTGCGCCCGTGCTACCAGCGCCTTGCCGTCGTCCTTGAATTCGTCGCTTTCATTCAGCAGGCAGAGCCTTTCCCGTTTGGCAATGAAAACCTTGCTGTCCACACATAAGGCGTCCACCACTTCACTATTGAAATACCGTTCCGTGAATACGCCGGTAGAAGCATCGAAAACCAGTACATACTGGCTATCGTCAATGAACCATACCTGATGTATCGCCGGTAAGAATCGTACCTTTACGTCCGGGGACAGGGTTTTAATTTCGTTGCGTACCTGGCCGCCCATTTCCTGCGGGCGCATATCGCCGTAGTCCTGTGTGGTCTGAATCTCCTGTAAGCTGGTGGAACCAGCCATTAATACCGCATTGCCCAGCGCACAGAACGCCGCCGGTCCTTTGCAGTAAATGTTTCGGCCCAATTCTGATATTTGCCAGTCCGGGTATTCGTTCCGTAACCGGAATACCATGCCGTTGTCTTTGATAATCAGCAGGTCTGTTGACAGGTTGATGATACCGATAATCTTGCCGCCTACCTTGTACCCGATTTGCACGAACAGGGAAGCCGACGGGTCGTTGGTGTCCTGCGTCCAGTTCGTCTCGTCGCCCACGCCGGAATACAGCAGCGTATCTTCTGCGTCGAATGTCAGCACGCGCCCGGAGCGCACGAACACGCCCTTGCATACTTTCGGTACGTCCTCACCTTCATTGATAGTTCCCACAAAGTAGTCCGTGTACAGTTTTGTGGTGTCCCCTTCCGGGAATCGTGCATATTGCAGGTAACCGCCGCTGGCAATTAACAGGCCATCTTCCCACGGAGTAGTGACGATTTCCGAATCGCCGTCCAGTGTTCCGATAGTCCGTGTCGTGTTTTCCTTCAGGAAATACGCCCGAATGCTTTTATCTCTGCCGAACAGTAGCACCACTTTGTTAATCACGTCGTAGGCCATGGCCTTAAACGCCACGTTTGCATCCGTGAAGTCGAACAACTCCGTTGTTCCCTTTACGGTCCGAAGCACGCCGTTGTTTTCGTCCACTTCCATATTGGCCACTTTCCAAAGCTGCTTTTCGGAAATGAGTTCATCTGTTACGGAAGTGTTCAGGCCGCCGGAAAAGTCAGACAGCATTACGGTCTGCTGGTCCGGGTGTTTGGTTGCCGGTTTCATTGTTCCATCACCGCCCCGCCGATAACATTAGCCAGCGCCGCATTGATTTCGTCCAAAATCGCCTTATCCTGGCTAATATCCGCTTCTACCTGGTTCAGTGCGAAAATAGCCGCCGCCTGTATGGTCTGCTGGTTCAGTGCATCATGGTGGAACGGCATCTCGCCGTCCATCTCCACCAGTTCATACGTCGCAAAATAACGCAGTTTCAGTGTCTTTCCTGCTTCGTAGTCCAACCATTTCAGCGTGTTTCCTGTAACCTTTACCGGAAAACCACCCGCTGTCTTTACATAGTTTTTAGGCAAGTCTGCAGTCTCGGTACTGACCGTCATATCCTGCACGATTAATGGACTGTTGGCCTGAATCAGATAGCTTGACACATACTGAATGGCTTTGTTCAGGTACATGAGCAATTCTTCATCTTCCAGTTCCAATTCGTCTTTGTCGTTTATGATGTGCCGGATTTGAATCAGCGCTTCTCTTACTTCCATAAAAATCACCTACACTTTAAACGGCATCCGGGCTTTTATGCCGGATACTCTTCTGCCGGGTATCAGGTTATTGGTTACCCGGTTGATCTCCTGCATCAGCGTATCCGTTTCCGGGTTGCCTGTCAGAATCATCACCGTGATTTTCACCAGGATACTCTTCAGGAACGGCGGTAAAGCGATTTCCGCTTCGTCACTGGACAGGTCCTCAAATTCCAGCTTGTCAATTTCGCCCCGGTACAACAGGTAAAAGTCGGTATTTGTGTAAATCCTGCCGTCTGTCACCTTATACGTTGCGGTCGTGTGCGGGCTTATGTTTTCGATAGACGGAACCGGGTGCATGTGATACCCGTCCTTCGCCCGGATAATGTCCACAAATTTAATAAGGTCGTCCGGTAATTCCACTCCTGTAACAGGAAAATTGTATAGTTCTTGCAGGTCGTCAGGGTGCGCTTCGTTGTGTGCCACTACTGCCGCGTTCATATCTTCCTGGTTGAAGTATTTACGCTTCTCCAAAAAATCGCTGCTGCGCAACGCCTTATCCATGTTGAAGTAGCTGATGCACTCATTCAAAGCGTCCTGAATATCAAAGTCGCTGTACGTCACTTCGTCCATGTCTTTAACCTTATTACGGATATCCCGCACCAGTTTCTTAACTTTTATCGCCATAACTATCACCCTACCTTACGGTGTATATCCGTTTTTGGAAGTCCGGCGCTAACTGTGGCTGTAAATCCAAAAACATCTTGAAGTAATGCGTAAAATGTGCTATGTCGCCGTGCTCCCTGAAAAAAGCAGCCCTTTTCAGCAGCGGGTCAAGCGCCCATAATTCCAGCGGAATTTCCGCCTGAATTATCACTTCGTCACTGCCTTTTCCAAGCCGCCCGCCTAATCTTTCGTTATCAAACTGTACCTGCCGTATGGCTTCGTCCAGCGATACCCTCGTCTGTAAGTGGTAACGGGCCTTGCCGAACTCGTCCCACTCCGTGGTCAGATCCTGATAGCAGATATTGGAATCTTTATTGTCAATCGGATACCTGTTGTCCATTTTTTCATTCTCTCTTTCTTTTACAGTAAAAGCCCCGCCTGTTTCTCTTGAATCGAACAGACGGGGCTTTCGGGTTGTGTGCCGTTTCTCTATCAATATGCCAAAGAAGATTATTCCTCTTTGATGTTGTAAATAGCGGCAGAAGACAGGGGCTGGTCAAATTTCAGTCCCAGTGTGGATTCAATTACGAACTCACTGTAGTTACCTTTTTTAGCCAGTCCGGGCACTTTGCGGGTACGTGCGAACCATTTCTTCTCCAGGTACTGATTATCCAGCAGGAGCAGCATATCGTTGGGGAACCAACGGTGCGGCTTGCAGGTAATCACACCGAAGTCGGTTTCCAGCGTAGAAGCAATCAGATTGCTCTTCTTTTCGCCGGATTTGCGGGTTGTGTAGCTCATTGCGTTGACAATTTCGCTGAACCGCGCTTTGTTTCTCGGAGACGCCCACATGGTGTGCGGATCGCCGCCACGACGGTACGCCATCTCCATAGCCGCGTTGATATCTGCCACGGTGAAGTCCCGCTCGTTGTTCAGATCCTTCACGTTGTTCAGGACTACAACAACAGTGCTGCCAGCAGCGGACGGAATAACCTGTTTTGCCGTTACGTTCTCCACTGCTGCTTTCATAGATGTGAAGATGGTGAAAATGGTCGCCGGGGTTGTGGCATCCAGGCGCACATAATACAGCGTGTTCTTCTTCAGCCCGGTCGGCATGGTAGCCGCATCGAAGTACACGAAGTCACCGGTCTTCAGGTTGTGTGCCGCAGAAGTCGTAATAGCACCGGTAGAGGTGTTCACGTTGCTTACGGACAGGGTTTTCTTTGCCATGAAGTACGGCAGGCCGCCGGTCATTGCCGCTACTGCGGAAGTTCCTGCAACCTTTTGGTCGTTGTTCAGGAACGCATACTCAATATCCCGAGCGTGTTCCTTGAACGCTTTTGTCAGTTGACGGTCGAATTCGTCGTCACCGCCTTTGTAGACCTTACGCGCTTTACGCTGCATATCGGTCACGTAGCCGGATGTCATGAAAATCTGCACCACGTTGTCCAGGGATTCCATGCTGCCAACCGGGTGGCTGTTGTAATCCTCTTTCTCCAGGTGTTTGTTCACTTGCGGCGGGTGCAGTTCTTCAGTGGGCCAGCTATATGACGGTTCTACTGCATTAGGGCCGTCAGGGGTGCTGGAAAAAATAGGGGTTTCGTCCGGTGTCAGACTTGTAACAATCGGGGAAATGTCTTCATCAAGACCCCAAGCGTCGTAAGTATGACTCTGATTTGCAGACGGACCAGGGTCACGAGTTACTGCCATGATTAATCACTCCTTCTTAAAATTTTTTATTATAAAACCGCCGTCAAAGTAGTCCTGAATCAATGCTCCGGACCCCTTTGCGGCGGTTCTATGCCTGATTATTCAATTACTGTTTAAACATGTTGCCTACCAGCTGTCCGATAGCGCGTCTTTTTGCACGTTCGTCCATTGAGCCTAAAGCGCTTAAATCGGGAGCCTTTTTCGGCGGTTCCTTGCCGTTTCCGGGTGCTTCCACATGGGCCGGTTGCGGGGCAAGCGGAACGCCGGTCTTTTTGGAATAGTATTCCATCCTTGCCTGGTTGTACATCTCCTGGAACACAGGCAGGTCTGCCATAGACAGCCTTCCCGCTCTTGCCTTTTCGATAACCGGCACGATTTTTGCCGCTTCTTTATGCGGCATAGAATCGATACGTGCCAGCATGTACTTGTCGATTTCATCAAAGTTCTTATCTTTTTGCCGCATCTCGGCAGCAAAAGCAGCGATAGTCTGATACGCCAGTTGGGTATCCGCAGCAGCGGCCCTCTGCTGGCGCTGAATGGTATCGACGGCCTGTAAAATCTGCGACTTGTTATTCTCTACGGCGGTATTGTAAGCGCTGAATTTGTTTTTCAGTTCTTCATCATCCGTATAAGGCGCTACATCCAGTTCGTCTTTTGTGATACCGATCTCCTTCATGGCCCGGTCTTCGGCCATCCGGTTTACTTCCGCATAGAATTCCTGCGCATTGTTTCCCTTGCCGTTGTCCTGCTGCTGCGGTTGCTGTTGCTGCTGGGCGGCCTGCTGCTGCGCCCTTGCCATAGCGGTGTAATAACTGGCCCGGAACTGAATGGGAATCCGGTTTTCGTCCACAACACCGGCCCGCATAGCGTTCTGTAATTCCTCTGCCGTATATTCTGCAGTAGGATTTGCAGCCGGGGGCTGTTGCTGTTGTACCTGCGGCATGTTACCGGCCTGTACCTGCTGCATGATTTTTAGCAGTTCGTTTCCCTCGTAACCGTTTTTCTGCTGCGGGGGCGTTTGCTGCTGTTGCTGCTGGGCGGGGGGCTGGTTGCCGTCATCCTGCTGGGTATTATCTGCCGGGGGCGTGTCGTCGTCCTCGTCCTCTTCCTCTTTTTCCGGTTGTTTCGGCATGGTGGAAACGACTTCGTTCATGCCGGTACGTTCGTTATATACCAGTTTGAAAGAGCCTTTTTCCGATGTAGCGATAACCTTTTCGCCGCCGGGTACCGGGGCAGGACTGCCGCCGTCATTATTCTCATTGGCAGGGGCGGGGCTGCCGCCACCGTCCGGGGCCGGTTCTGTTGACGGAGCGCCGCCCTGCGGTGCCGGGGTAGCGGATGCCGGTTCGCCTTCGCCGTGTAACTGCATGATGATTTTGAACAATTCCTTTTTCATTTCTTATTCTCCCTTCCTCTTTTTGAGTTCCTCTAACGTCTTACGCTTAATCATCGCTTCGTTAATCATGGTGGAAAATTCTTTTTCCAGCATGAGACAAGCCTTGTAATACATCTTGATTCCCAGCAGTGTTTCCGGGTCGCTGGTTTCGTTAAGGGTTTTTAGTGTCAAGTCCTCTACACCGTCCAAAAAGATGTCAATAATTTCTTTGGCTTCTTTGGCCTTGTTCCCGAAGTCAACGACTTTCATCAGGGCGGCTTCACGCGCCCGCTTTTTAGCCTGCCGGTCTTCCATTGTCCCGATTTCCACCAGTTCCTTGCGGAGTTGGCGGTACGCTGGGTTTCTTATTTGCTTCCTTAACACTCTCTAATTCCTCCTTCTGAATGATATCTTCGGTATTGACCTTCGCGCCCAGTATCTGCAGCAAGTCCAGTTGTGCCTTGGGCGGTAGTTCGTCATAAGAAATACTGATGCTGGTATGGGGCTGCCGCGCTTTTTCAATTTCCATCTGCGCCTTTTGCATTTCAGCCTGCATCTGCATCATGGCCGCCTGTTTGGCCTTTTCTTCCTGTTCAGCCTTGAACGCTTCCGCTTCCTTGCTGTTCGGGTCAAGAATGTAATTGGCCACATTGCGGATGCCCATCTTCTCCAGCAGTTCTGTCACGATGTTGTACCATGAGTTCGGCGTAATCAGTCCCGCTTGCGCCAAAATCGGGTAAATCTGATTAATCATCACCATCAGGTACTGGATCATGGCTTCTTTGGTGCCCGGTCCCAGCCCGACGTTGATAATCAGGTGATAATCGATGTTCAGTTCATCTTTGGTAATGACAATGTTCTCATTGGTCAGCCGGATAAGCTGCTCCTGGTCCATGTACTTCTGATTCAGCAGGATAATGTATTTGAATATCGGCACGATGAAGTCTTCCGCATACATGCGGGACATTTGCTTCATGCGCTTTTCGGCCTGTCCTAAGATGGCTGTCAGACCGGTCGCCGTCTTATTGAGCGAATTGCTGTCCAGCCCCTGGTTATACCGGGTGCTGCCGGATTGCGCTTCTATCTCGTTTTGTGCATACTGCACGACTTCCATTGACAACGGACTGATAGGAAGCTGCCCGCCGACGGAAACTTGTGTCGCCGGGTTGTCCGTAGTGTCACACAGCACATATTCATCGTTGTTAATCAGTGCATCGATATCTACATTGTTGTTAAGGAACGTCTGCGGGCTGTTATTTTTTGCCACATTGGTAATAATTTGCCTGAAAATGGCCGTCTTCAGGTCCTGCATCTGTTCCAGGTCGTCTGTGAAGCCCTCGTTCTCATTAAATGCGTTAATCGGGTCTGATTCGACAGAGAAAGTAAAGAACGGAGCCATATCCATATCATTTTTCGAGATACGGATAGGCGTTTCGCCGATAGCGTGGACGATAATGCTCTCAAAACGCCCGTCATTGTTGTAATCAACGTGCAAATAGCACTCGTACAATTCAAATTGTTGCGAAGCAAGGTCGTCGTCGCTTAACCGGGTGCCTATGGTGTCCAATTCCCTGTTAGAGAGTACCTGCAATTCGTCCGGATGGGTGTCACCGTTACCGTTTTGATAATCCCGCATGGCCTTGTCCACGTTTTTGTAGACTCCCTCGTCTTCTTTTTGTTTCAGGTAGTCGCCATTGACGATTTTTCTGTGTGCGATAAATTTAGCGTCCTGCACATTGCGCCCGTCCGGTGTGTAGCGCAGTTCGTCCGGTGACATATACTGCACCACGGGGTGGTTGGCCGTGACCGTTACCTTATCAAAGGTCAGGATGGCGATATCAGGCGCTTCCTTCAACGGTTTTACGTCCACAATCTCCACGTTGCCGGCGGCTTCTTCCTGTTCCAGCAGGATAACGTACTCAGTATCCCGGGAAGAAATCATCTGTTTATAGCGTTTGCGCTCCACTTCCCGCTTCCACCACACCTTTGCGACGCACCAGTTATATTTCAGGGCGTCCTTCCACTCGCTTTCAATGAAAGCCGGGTAGGCGTTCTTCCGCTGCAATTGGTATTTCAGAAGCTGCTGCACCTTTTTGGCCTTTTCGTCGTCGTCGATTTTGACCGCCCGTATATCCACAGGGTCGTCCGTGCCTAAAAACGGCTCCACCAGCGACGGCAGCATCCATTTGATAGTGCTTTTGATATCCCGGGAGCAAAATTCTGATGTTTCGGACAGCCTGGGGAATTTATGCTCGTAATGTTCCTTCTTCGCCAGATACATTTCCCGGCGCTCCTCCAACCGTGGACGGATAGTTCCGTCAAAATAGTTGTTGGCTACGTCCTTTCCGGTATCAAAAGCCTTCATGATCTTTTCAATTTCAGCCTTTTTCAGTGTATCCAGTGATATTTCTTCGGTTTTTTCATCCGGGGAAGCCGACATGGTCAGAAAATCTATCGGTTTCATGTTTGGGTGAATCATGGGTGTGTTCCCGATGCCCTGCCCTTGGGCGACGCTGGCCTGTGAATCATTCAGTTTTGCGGTAAAGTCGAGGCCGTTGCCTTCTGCTATGCTCATATTTTCACCGCCCGATTAAAAATACTCGGCAATAATCACCGCTCCGCTGCCGACACCGTAAATATTGGCAGCACATCCCTGCTGTACCGGGAAAATCCGGGTCTGCCCAGCAGGAACCGGGATACCGGTTGTCGTTGTCACGTTCTCGTCTCCGATATAGGCCGCAGCTTCGCCCTCTGTATTGTTTACTTCCAGCGCAATGCGGCCATTGTCCATACGTTCTTCCAGTACTTCCGTGCTGGCCAGCTTCTGTGCCGTGCTTGAGAGAGTGATGCTGGATGTTTTTATTCTCCCAAAACTACGTAAAAACATATTCTTTTCCCCCTTTGCTCTTGTTTTTTATGAAAAAAGGCATAAAAAATAGCGCTTCGCGCGCTTTTTGTCCTTTTTTGTTGATTTTTCGTGTCACATACTGCCGTATTTTCGCATTTTCCCTTGTTTCCGCAGCTTTGCGAACCGTGCCCGTTTGTTCAACAACACCGGTTGTGCGAAGGTAAGGGCCAATGCGTCACCGAAGTTCGGGGAAGCAAGCCCCCGTTTCTTCATATCGTCCTTGCTTTCCAGTTGCAGCTTTCCTCTGCGGTTGATGGATGCTTCCGGGCCGGTCAGGTCGGTCATAAGTTCCTGCTTATTCTCCAGCGTGCCGCCCTCTTTGAGCCATTTTTTCAGTTCAGACCACATTTCGGCCCGCTTATTGGCGTAATAGTCGTCCACCGGCTTTCCTGCAAAGGGTATCAGTTCCCATGCGTCGGCCCGGCCCATGCTTTTCAGCACGGAATAGATGCCGGTCCCGTAGCCCTGGTCGATAAATCCCTTTGACATGCTGTATTCGTCCTGGAAATAGGCCAGCTTTTCAGCCACACGGGAATCGTCGTTGTTGTTTTTCAATTCCCACAGGACTTTGCAATAATTTCCTTTGCGCAGATACACCACCAGCGTATCTTCACCGGTCCAGGCCGGGTCAACGCCGATCACCACGGGTTCGTTGTCGGCGGTATTTTCCATGCCGAACTTTCTCCCCCGTTTCATGGCTTCTTCCACCAGCGTCCGGCTTATCAGCTGGTTCGTGGCAGCGTTCGGGAACTCGCCTAATACGTGGACTTTCACGAAGTCACTGTCAAGGCCCCATTCTTCCACCCACTCTTCCAACTGTTTTTTGTTGGAAATGCGGACGGTCCGGGAATCTATCTGTTTCTGATGCCAAAAGTTACGGAATTTATTAAAGCAATCAAAAAAGCGCCCATTCGGACGCGTCGGGTTGCCGAAACAACACCATAAAATTTCTGTATTCGCATCAGTTGTTGCACCTTCGACAGTCTCCCATATCACATCAGCGATAGCCGACGCTTCATCGAAGATGATTAAAATCCGTCTGCCCTGGTTATGCAGACCGGCAAACGCTTCCGGGTTCTGCTCGGACCAGGGAATAGCGTCTATGCGCCACGTTTTTTCATGGGCCGGGTCACTGGAGTACAGCGACGTTGCCGTATATTCAAAAAGCGGGTTGCCGATAAACAGTCTATGCCATTTCGCCAGTTCCGCCCACGTCTTTGTCCGAAGCTGTGTATCGGTATTGGCCGTCACCACGCCTTTTGTGTCCTCATACGTGGATATGGCCCATAGTATCAACCAGCTTACCAGCGCCGATTTTCCGATACCGTTGCCGGATGCCACCGCTTCCCGGATTACCTGCGCTATTGTTTTCAGCCCTTTTCCTACATCATCCAGCAGTTCCAGTTGCCATTCCTGAGGCGTCTGCCCTTGCAGTTCACCCTCGCCCCACGGAAACGCAGCCCATACGAAACCAACCGGATCATGCGCAAATTCCCCCAGGAACGCGGCGACCGCCGCTTTATTGTCCGGGGAGAATTCCTGAAATTTTTTTGCCATTTGACCACCTTTGCCCCGCCCCTCATTTTACGGACCCCGTGGGGGTAACATCGATTATTTCAGCAGCTTTCGGCAGTTGTCTTGCCGTAGCCCGTTCCCGTGCCGCTTTGAGCATGTCGGCCACGTTCACGTTGACTCTGACTTCGGACTTATCTTTGAAGCCTCCCTCGCAGCGTATGATATCTTCCGCCGCTTTAATACGGTCAGCAAGAGACGCTTCCAGCCCGAACTGGTCAGACACCTTTCCTTCCATAACTTCCGTCAGGAACGACTTTACCCGGTCCAGTGAAGCATAGCCCTTCGCGGCGTTCCGGTCTATCAAATCCTGCATGTACTGGATGTTCTCCGGTTTCCGCAGTATCTCTTTGCACCGCTCCCGCGCGACCGCTTCACTTGTCTTTGGGAACACCGCCTGATAACTCTTCGCCAGGAGATGCGTCTTGTAATACTCCCTCACTACCGCCTGTTCCTTCGCGGCGTCCAGGATAATATCGACTTCTAATTTTTGCGATTTCTCTCTTCCCTTGTTCATACATTTCCCCGCTGTTCAGCTTGTTCCAAATCTCTTTATGTAAAAAATTGAATAACTCTCCCTGCTTGACAGTCCGTATCAAGAGGAGCGACGCATAACGAGATTTATGTATCTTCGGATTCTTCCGCTGGTTCGGGAACCGTTCATTGTATTCTTCCGTCGTCATGCTCAACGACAGCGAATAGACCGTATAAACCTTCCCCGTTTCATCAGAAACTTTCTGCTCCGTGCTATACAGCAGCACTATGTCATATTGCAGCCGCACCGCCTTTATTAACTTGTGGATCAGTACATGGAAATTTGCCATTCGCGCCCACCAGTTATAGAAAAATTTCACAAATTTATTGAGAGGGGGCTGTGTGTTCAATACCCTACCCCTCACATGTGTTCGGGGTAGGGGGTCTAAGGTTGGAATTTTAAAAAAATTCCTACGGATTATATGCGCGCCCCCGCGCGCCCCGCCGCCGCCCGCACGGTTCCCCCACGCTTTGACGCCTGTTACCCCTGTTAAAACGTAGTTTTAAGTGCTAATACCCCTTGCCGTCATACCTGTCAACGACCCATTGCGGGAGAATGGACCGCAAATCTGTCTCAAAAAGACGGAATAAGTGGTACGAAAGATAGCGACCACGGAAGAAATAACACGGATTCATGTAAATTCTCCCCTGTTCGCTCGCCATGATTCGTTTTTCGTACATGCTGGAGAGGAATCTGTACGTCTGTCTCTCGGATAATTCCAGCCTTTGGGCCAGCATGGGAATGGTCAACGGTTTATACCAGTTGTCATTGCACCGATAAGAGAGCATATTTGTTTCCGCTTCCATGAGCAGAGCGCAATCGTAAAGGTTCGCCTTCTCTGCTTTGGTTATCTTCGGCAGCCCACAGGCCGGAAATATCCTCACTGGCACCTCGTTGAGCCAGTAATGATAGCCGAACTCGTCATTGAATCTTGCATCCTGCCATTCCTTCCCCCATGAAATGCGCTTCGGGTAACTTCTCGCTTCGCCCTGGCGTGCTGCGGATATCCCGCTTCCCAAGATGTACTGCTTCGATTTTCTAATGTCGTCCATTTTTCAGTCCATCATTTTTGAAAATTTTTGTTCAAATTTACGTCCGATAAGATACCTTATGTAAAAAGTTACACTTTTGAATTGAAATTTTTAAAAAGTGTAAACCTGCTCTCAAATCGTCTGACAATTTCTGAATCCCGCTTCCCGTCTGGAATTGAATCGCTTTAATAAGCAAGAACGCTTCCCAATTTGTGACATCTGATGTCAGTAACGCTGACACTGGACGTCAAAACACGATGCCGATTCCAATTTTGCGCCGATTCTCGCTTCGCACCGGATAATCTTGCTTTCCACGTGTTTTTAATAGTTGTGTAGCGGTTTTAGCAAAAACGTGACCGGGATTTTACTTTCTCACTCAGTTCTACTCTTCCAAAAAAAATAAATAAATGATTAAAAATAAATAATTTATTAATAAAAATAAATAATTATTAATTATTTAATTAGTTTTCAGCTTTTCACATAGTGAAACACTGTAATTAGAGATATATCCCTATTTCTCAATGAGAAAATGGGAATCATCTCTGTTCTACCTGGTTCCAAGTTTAACTATGATGCTCCGCCGAAAATAAAAACGTCGCAAAACAGGCCACAACGGCCTTAATTGGCGCTATGTGATAACTATGTTGCGAAACACGGCCAAACGCGCCTACGAGCGTTTTACGTTGAAATAAGGCCATGCTCTTTTATCTTGTTTCCCTAATGTGCGCTTCCTGCCTAAACTGGACTGGATTTAAGCACGAAAGCGCACTGGAAGGGAAGAAAAAGAGAATGGGAACAGACATAGAAAAACGCAGTTCCAAGCTGCTCTCACCCAGCCCGAAACCGCGTTGTATGTGTGTTTTCTATTCTGCTTCCGCACTGATTATATCATAGAACCCAGTAAAAACGCTATTCCATTCCAAAATGCAATGTGAAATATTGTTTACATCGAAAAATTTTTAATGCTTCAAACCCAGTATTCATGCGGCTTTGCGAACCTACACGAAAAAATCTTTAAAAATTATCTTGTTTTCCTATTGACAATCAAGATAGGATATGCTATTCTATTCTTGCCAAGCAATAGAAAAGCAAGATAAAAAACGAAAGGAGAAATGAAATGAAATATCAGCCAAAGGGATTTACAGAGAAACGGCTCCGCGCCTGGGGAGCAGGAACCATCAGCGGGAATACCGAGTACAAGTTCTACAGCCTTGACGAGTACGTGAACATCGAAGCGGAAAGCCGGAACTGGAAACAAGAACAGACGGAATCCTGGAAGGAATACCTGAAAGAATGGATGGACGATGGGAAAGAGTACATCCGGGAGAAGCTGGTAGGATGCCAAATCATGCTGGACTTCATGACGCAGAGCGAAGTCGCGGAAATCCTGAACCGGTACGAAGACGAAATCAATGAAATCGCAGAAGCCAACGGGTTTTGATGAAAGGAGAATGAACATGTACGAAGACAAAGCGAGAATTCTTGAAGCCCTGTGCGAAACTTTGAAACTGACGAGATACGGTAGCGATATTGAGAAAATCACGTATCTGATGGATAAAAACTCCGAGGAATGGGCCATAGTAACATGGAAAGGCGGATACCCAAAGAAAATCTGCATCAGCGGAGATAGCGGAACAGCAATAATCACCGACGTAATGAATCACCTGTTTGAATAGTCGAAACCGGGCGCAATGCCCGGTCTGCCGGAACCAGCCCACCGGCACTGATGAGACAGGCCAAGCGAAAGGAGCATGAAACATGATACACACCTACTCATACGGCGGAAAAAGCCACATCAACGTATACAGCGATATGAATGACTGGATGGACGTGACCTTCACGGTCGACGACAAAGACCGCGCAGACGCAGTACAGACGCTGAGAAAGGCTTACGACGACTGGTTCGAGCCTGTACCCGAAGCAGAGTGCGAGTGCTACGGCGACTGGTTAGAAGCGGCAATGAAAGAAGCCGGTATCGAATACGAAGTAAGCTACGCAGATAGCGATAGTGACGAGGAGGAATAACATGATGATTATGAACATGCACACCGAAAAACTGAACATCAACGACAAAATCTTTTTGGAAGCAGAAGCCCGGAATATCGCAATGATGAAGAGTGTAACCAAAGTTAAACCGGAACACAGGGCAAAGCGTACGGCCAACAGCAATGGAGCGATTGTCGGTTACCTGTACGCCATGCTTCACAGAGGAGAACTGAACGAAAAGAACGTCGAATGGTTGACGGAATACTTTTCCGAAACTTTGCCGAGAGAAATGGAAATCAAAGCCAGTTTTAAGGCAAGGAAGGACATGGAGCAAAAAGCAGTATGATGATAGCCGAAACTGCCCGGTTACTCCGGGCAGTCTGCCGGGAATCGCCGCCCGGTACTGACGATGGCAGGCGGTTGAGGGAAGGAGCAATATCATGAACGAGAAAGACAAAGAGACGTTATACACAATAGCTGTACTGATTATAGCACTGGCCGGAATGACCATTGAGATTTAAGAAAGGAGACACCACCATGAATAAACTGAAAGAAAACGTCCTGAAAGGATATGCCGACGCTTACGCCTGGGCTGTGATGTATGACAACATTCTGCACCAAGATGAAATAAAAATCAGAGAGAGCGACCGGAAGTATTTTGAGGAAAAATACCACGTGCACCTTGCTGTATCTAACGCCATGATACGCTGCCTGAACGCTAACGACCAAAAGACCGTTGTCCCCAAAGCACGGGGAGAAGCCGCTATCAACGGCAAGGAACTCTTCGAACGGTGGAGAACCAATAACCTTAACAAAAGAAAGGAGCACTAAGCATGGGAGAGGTAATCAAAGCCACGGCAACCGAAAAACGGCAGGTGCTGAAAGAAATTGAGCAGTGCGCAGAAGCAGAATTGTACCTGGGTTCCAAAATACTGAGGATGCCTATCGAAGAATCGGCAGAAGACAGGCGGCGCGAAACAATGTACACAGAAAGACGTCTGACAAAGGAAACGCTTGCAAAGATGATGGGGATCCCGGCAGAGGGAATCACCGAAGCGCGCAAAAAAGGCTACGACAGAGCCAACGAAACAGTACAGGAAGCCGACAACAACGGCTGGTGGGATTAAGAAAGGAGTGCAAATCGTGCTGAACGCAGAAAAGGCAATAGAACGGCTGGAAGAGTTACGTAAATTCATCACAGACTGCCCGGAAAGCCAGCTGGTTCCGGTCTGTGAAAACGAAATCAAAATGTTGGAAAAAGAACTGGAAAACTACGGATGGTAAAAGAAAGGAGACCATAGCAATGAACGGATTAGAAATCAAGAGAATCATGGACGAATACGGAGGAAAAAGACAGACCCGGTACAAAATGGTAAGCGATAGCCTTGAATACCTCATCAAAGACCTGCAGAGACTGAAAGAAAAGGTAGACAGGGCAGTGACCGCAGAACCCGATGAATGTGTCAACGTATGGTCGCACCAGTTACCGGAAAACGGACTGAAACTGGTTCGCGACAATATGATATACGCGGAAAAATGTAGCGAAGTCTTGAGTGTGCTGAACGACATGCTCCCGGAACCTGACGCAGAGTAACGTAGCCTTCGGGCTTCGGTAATGCGGTTAGATAATCTTGTATAGCCTATTGTAAAATCAAGATAATATTGGTAAAATGAAAGGAGATTCACTATGTATAACGAAGTAATCAAAAGCACCGACGTAAACGCCACCGAGAAACTGGAAGCTAAAATTGCGAAGCTGAAGAACCTGCAAGAGCGCATGAGGAACGCCAACAAGGCCATTCGCCTGAAGGACGTGGAAAAAGGCAATGCACAATTGAAAGAACAGGGATTTACCGAACAGCAGATTAAGGACCTGCGCACGCCTGACTTTTGCGGGCGTCTCGGCTTCCCTTCCTACGCATTGCAGAACAACAACGCCAATATCCGCCGCCTGGAAGAACGCCTTGCGGAAATCCGGAGAACGAGAGATACGGATACCGAAGCACTGGAAAGGGAAACAGACCTGTACCGCTTTTTCGTGGACGATAACCGCTGTCAGTTTGAGTTCGACGGAAAGCCTGAAGAAAATGTGCGGAGCCTGCTCAAAAGCAATGGCTTCAAATGGTCGCACACCCGCTCCACGTGGGTACGGCAGTTCAATGATAACGGGATGCGCGCTTCCCGGTATGTTATGAGCGCACTGGACGCAAAGGCAGGTGCATGAAAGGAACGTGAGGAACCATGACCGGAAAAAAGAAAAACAAGAAACAGACGTATAATCCTAACTGGGGAGGGCCACGCCCGAACCAAACCGGCAGACCGTCAGACGGTCAGAGACGCCACACAAAAAGTTTTTGGGTAACGGATGCAGAAGCCGAAGCCCTGCAAAACTTCCTGGACGAGTTACGGAACGGCAAGCCCGTGCCTTCGGACGAAGAGTAAAAACAAAAAAAGCCTACCGGGAATATTACCCGGTAGGTAATTTTTTTATGTCTTTTAATAAAGTTTCCCAAACGGAGATATCAGGCCAATGTTGTAAGCATACTGGTGAGCATAAAACAAGATGCTGGACCGTGTGGTATAATATGTGCCTTTCGATATACGTGGCACATGTCTCATACACGTCTGCCGCCAGTTTTCCATATAATCGCCCATCAGGTAACGGCTACGATATATATGTTTTGTCACGCCATCCGCGCAGTCGTCATAGAAGCGTTTACGCGTCGCCGCTTCTACCAGTAACCACTTCTCCGGTTTTGGAATATACCGTTCGTCACGTTTGTTATTGATTGCCGGTCCATATGGGCAATGGATATAGGCTATCGGTTCCACAGCCCGGATAGCTTTCAACGCCGTCGGATCCGATACCCGCATGTGCCCGGTAGTCCCGCCGCCGGTATGGCCATGTCCGTTGTCGTCTTCCCTCTTCTGCTCCACGCAGACTCGGATATCTTCTGCATGGCACAGAATAAATTCGATTAAAGAATCTATATCCTGCTGGTATTCCAATTTCTTATCCTGCCTTACTGTGAGAGCAGATAGTTACTTCTAAACGGGGCTGTTCGCTATAATACTTGTGGCAACTCATATCTACGATACGTGCATCATCTGTCCACAAAATACCGTTGAGCGCGTCCAAAACGCCTTTAAGGTAGTTATCCCCGTCCGGGCGGGTAGTCGGCCTTATCAAGGCCGCCAAGGCCGCTTCCCTGGCTTTTTTGGAAAAGCTTTTGGGGATATTGCGGAACACATTCACATTGATGCTAATAGCATCGTCGAACGGTTTGAAACTCGGCATGTTGGCGTATACGTCTTTGGTATATGCCTTAATCAGGTTCTTATAGTCTACACTCTTCTTCGGGTCAAACGCTTTTACAAATCCACCGTGCGAAGAGAAGCGCGGCCTGCCTTGCGGTACAGGTTCTCCGTTGACAACAAGAGTGATTGTCATGCCCTGTTCGTTGGAAGCCACCGTAACCATTTTTGTCACCTCGCAATCCCTAAAAATTATCCAGTTCATCCATAGGCATTTCCGTACCCATTGCGCTGAATCCGTCGCCCTGCTGTGTCTGCTGCTTGTTCTCCACGAAGTTGAAATCATCCACGTACAGCCGCAGGGCAGATTTGTTCTGACCGGTCTTCTTGTCCTGCCAATGCTCCGTGCGCAAGGACCCTTTAACCAATATCTTGTCTCCCTTGCCGAAGTTATTGCCTATCAATTCCGCTTTCTTATCGAACGCAACACATGGGATGTAATCAGCATCATACTTGCCTTGCTGGTTCTTATAATTTCTCGTCACGGCGACAGTAAAACCGGTCACGGCCTTTCCGTTCTGCGCATACCGCACATCCGGGTCTTTCACAAGTCGGCCAAACTCGATACATTCATTCATTCCCTTTTGTCTCCTTTTCGATGATTTTTGCAATCACCTTCCCGATAATGTCAGGCCCCATCTTTTCAAAATCTTCCTTGCTGATTGCGAAAACTCCGACACTTCCCTGTTTCTTCGTTTCGCAGTCGTCACAACAGCATTTGCACTCGTTTTCTTTTGCACATGCTTCGTTTGTGGCTCCTTCGCGCCGTTCTTTGTCGGCATCTATCATAATCATGCCGATAATACTGTAAACGACGATATCGCCCAGGCTCTCCCTCACCTTCTCGCCGTCAATGCAGTTGTTGTAAACGTGGGCAACATGCTTATTCATATAGCCCTGAAGTACTTTGTACATGCCGGGAAAATCTGCCGGTCCGTTCGGGTACATAATCTGTGCGCCGGTTTTAAAATTAGCCAGTGCGTCCATATCCCCGTATTGCTGATTCTTCTTTTGAACCAGTTCCCACATATCATCCAAAATCTTTCTGAACTTGTTTAAAAACTCGTCTTTTCTCATATGCCTTACCACCTTTCTTTAAAATAATCTCTGCTCAAATGTAACCTTTGGGTTTAAAAACACTATTTCTTTTGCGCTGCCGCCTGCGTTGGTAGCGACTTGCATACACTTTTTATCCCAGTCTGATAATGCGGCTTCATAAATGGGATCATCATAAGCACTAATGATGCAGGGTCCCTTGTGCTGTAAACATAACTCTAAAAGCTGTTCATGTTCACTTACCGAAGAAAACTCGTGCCGGTAATGTAGGTTTGTTCTGTCTCTTTTCAGGTATGGCGGGTCCACATACAAAAGAGTGTTTTTGCTGTTGTACATGGGAATCAGTTCCAGCGCGTTCATGCACTCTATCTGTACTTGTTTCAGCCTGGTTACTACGTTTAAAATCCGGTCCGGTAATATCGACCAGTATTTTGGCCTGAATACTAAATTGGTTCTGTCGTGCGCCCATGATGCCTGCCGGTTTGTTTTGCCGCCAAAGCCCTGCCACGTTCTCACCAGGAACCGGCGGGCTGCTTCCACCGGGTCCACATACTCTAACGGTTCAAGTGACGCAAGATATTCATCTCGGCCATACGGAGTCATTTCAATGCGCTTTGCCAATTCTTCCGGGCAGTCCCGGCATACGGAAAACAGATTTATGATTTCCCCGTCAATGTCATTTATGGTTTCGGTACCGGACGGACTTTTATTAAAAAATACAGCCCCGCTGCCAAAAAACGGTTCCAAATATACTTCGTGCCGGGGAAACATGTTTACTATCCACGGCGCAATTCTCCATTTGGCTCCTGGCCAGCGTAATACCGGTTCTATCATGCCTGTTTCAACCTCCGCAGCCGTTTCTTCACGTACAGTAACCATCCGAACGGAAGCGGGTTCTCTTTATTGTCACTGGCCTTTACCCATTTCCGGTAGCATACCTTGTCACGTTTCAGAGGGCATAGCTTGAGAATCTGTGCATTGCGCCTGGTGTTTTGCATTTTCTTCCTCCCGTTTCATTTCCACCAACACATGAGCGATACGTTCAATCGCCCGCTCCATAAACTTATGCTTCAAGGAATTTTCATCTTCCGGCGCAAACGGTAAGAAGAGCGTGTGTAACAGTTCGTGCACAAGCACCACTTCCATATCATACGGGCATTGTCTTCCTCTTGCGTCTGCCGGATCCAAAAGGTTAATTGCAGCATCCACGCTTTCTATGCTGTGCCATATCTCGCCGTCGGTGTCCTCGCTGTCCATTCTGTTTTTAGGCAAAATATTCACGTTGATATTCCACTCCTGGAGATGTAACCTTTCCTGCCATTCCGCGCACAGCGTCTGTAATTCTTGTAACCGAGTTTCAACCATCACCAAAATCCGCCTTTCGCTAAAACGTAACACTCAAAAATGTTTACCAATGTGTGAATCACAAGATTTAATTCAGCTTCTTCTCGCTGTTTCGCAGCTTGTATGAGATATTTTTCCTTGCTTTGCGTCATTCTCATGCAACCAGCAGTAAATTGAAAAAGTATCATGCCAAGCATAAGCCATTGCGGCCAGTTCCAATTACTCATCTCCCACCTCCGTAACACTCTCAATAACAAAATCCTCTTTTTTGTAGTGCCGGAATATCAGGTCATTGAACACTATCTTCTTTGCTTCGTCAGCGTTCTCCGCCAAGACCGGCGTAACCGTCCTGCCTGGAATCTTTGGATGTTTCACTGTCACATTAAAAGTCTTCATAATCATCACCCGGGAAATCAAGACACGTGAAATGTAAAACAACCGCGAACGCCGCAATAGCGCCAAGTCCGTACACAAATCCTGTTGCAAAGACTGTAATGAATTTAACCAATAAATCCATCATCATTGTTTTCCCTCCAACTGTTCTAATAAATAATCTACTACCTTCATCATCTTCGGTTTTGTTAAAGACGTTTTAGAAACACTCTTCCAGGCTACCCGAATCGCTTCCAGTTTTTCCTTGTCCGTGTATTTGCTGGAAGAGATGTTTCCGCAAATAGATATTGCATCGTGGATCCGCATTTCTATTCTCCCCTTCCCTTTACATTTCGGGCACTCATAATCCACAAACCCGTTTATGACTGTTGAATAATATCCATAAAGCCCGCTGCCGTGGCATGTTGGGCATCTTATTGTCTTTTGCACGTTCTTTTCACCACCTCAAAGCTGACATTGCGGGTGCTCGGCGGAGTAAATCATATTGTCAATTTGTTCCGGTGATTCTTCGACGTAGAGATCCGCTTCGCCGGTATGGTTAAACGAAATATAACTTTTAGCATTAGCATAGTGTTTATCGTAGTAACTGCTACCGCTATTGCTAAACCGTTTTGACCCAAAACTGCATATTTTATCGGCATTCACATAGATAATCCTGTCTTTTAACTGCCTGTTGTCCGGCTGGTATGCGTTTGTGACTGTAATTATTGTCGCCATGTGCATCACTCCTTTCTTTAAAACAGACTGATGTTATCAATTTTGTTTTTGCGTTTCTGTTCCCTCTGCACATGCGGTTCGTTGTTCTCATTCATCCCGCAATAATCGTAGTATTTGCAATTGTTCGGGCGATATATGGACTTTTCTGACATCGTAACGCCCTTGTGGTTACAATACACGGCATCGCCCATACAGAGATTTGCGCAGTACCGGCAGTATTGTCTCATCTCTTCCACTTCCTTCTGAATCGCCAGTTTGGCCATTGCTTTCTGGGAACAAACACATGAATCAGTCCAGCCCGTAATGTTTCTTTCCTGATAAGGGTTAGTATCGTTTTTGTTCGTAGCGCCTCCTGCATAAAAAACTCTTCTCTAAATTTCCTTGCAATAGCCTGTTTTTTTTCTTCCTCCGCTCTTAATTGCTCGGCGTATGCTTGCCGTTCTTCGCACGTTTTTTCGTCACGCCACGCCTTATTCCATTGCAGGTATCCTTCGGGGATCGTCGACGTGGTGGTTTCCATGTGTGCGCCGCAGTTTTTACAAAAATACTTTATTTTTGCCATGTATGGCAGCATGACTTTCTTTGTTATGACCGGCATATCAGGATTTATTCCGCAATGGTTCAGACACATCACTCCTTCTCTTGTCGCCTGCGTAGCATCAATGACCATTTCAAAGCTGCCACATTTCATGCAGCGCGGTATTACCATCACGTCAGAGAAAAGGCATTGCGCCCGCAAAATTCGATTATCCAAAATGCTTTCGTAATCAATGTCCATTGGATTCATTGGAGTCATGGCATCCACTTCTTTCCGGTCAATTTTTCGGCCACGTTATATTTTTCACGTTCGGCTTCTTTCTCTGTGCAAAAACAGTTTTCACAGTATTTGTTCAAATAATCTATTGTGTAACCGTGCCACGTTAAATGTCCAATACACGGTTCTATATCATCCGCAAATTTAACAAACCAATAGGTGTCCCCTTCTTTTGGGCTAAAAGGTAATTTTATAATTTCCACGCAGTCACAAACCATTGCGTCTATTATGTGTGACATTCCCCAATTTAATAAAACATCACGATTATTTTCGGCAGTTACAAGGCGGTCTTTTTCAAATTTGTAAAGATTATCGTATTGAAAAACTCCGCTTTTATCTTTTACTCTAAAAACTTCCCCTATTTTTACGCCCAGCTTTTCGGCGATAAGCGGTATTAGGTTCATAATTTTTCCTCCACTTTGATATCGTCAAACACTACCGGAATAATCTCCTGAAACTTTTTCAGGATAGGAATTGCGACTTCCCGCATCTGCGGATGTGCGGCAGGACTGCAGCGCACTTTAAAGAAGTGTCGCCACTCTCTGATATTCATGGTAACGACGATCTCGGTTTTCAGGCTGTTCGGTAAAATGGCCCTGGCTTCTTGCGGGGAAGCGCCCAACTTTATTAACCGCATGTAGGTTTCCTCTGTCAGCTTCATGTGGCACAACCATGCTTCCATCTTTTCCGGTTCGTCGTTCCAGTAGAACGGGCGGATAAATGTCAGTTCGTTGCCGAACTTATCGTTGGCGTAGTTACAGTACCGGGTGCTTTCCTGCGAATAACTGGCAATACGGTGCCGAACAATCTCGTGGGTAACTCCCCGGTCGCAGATGATACGGACGGTAATCTTCTCATGTTCGATTACTGACTCGTGCCCGCTTTTGATGATGCCGGCGACAAACTTCCGGGCAGAATCAGCAGTTATTTTATCCTCGCTTTTGTAGCAGGTACGCCCTGCACGTTCAATGTTCTTCAGGATTTCTTCGCCGTTTACCGGCATAACTTCAAAACTCGGCTCAATGATTCTCATTTTTTCCCTCCTGTTCCAACTCATCAAATACCCAAAAATGTTCTTTCCCTGTCAGGCAGTTATAAGGCTTATTCACGTCGTTTTCTTCGTCATATTCACCTAATGTTTCCCAATTATCAGCATTTACGCTTGTTTGATTCCACCCTACGGCGATAATGTCAGGCTCACTTAACATTTTTTCTAAAATGTCAGCCTGTTCCGGTAGGCTGGTTTCCCCGCCAAATTTCCGAAATGCTTCAATGACATCAGGGATGTTTTCGCGCTTGACCAATGCCTTGTCAAGTGTCGTATATAAACAGATTCTTTCGTGCAAGGGGATTTCTTTGTTGTGTTGTAGTGCCCAAATGTCTTGCATTGGATCTCTTTTGGACTTAAAATGCGGAGTACAACGTGTTGGGCGAAAACCTATGTGCCGTATCATATCCTCGTCTGTCATCCCCGGCCTGTACCAACGTGTTGCGTCTACCCATTCAGGGATGTACATAGGCAAATGCCTTTCTTCCAACAGTTGCCAAATTGCCATTCCACCGCGCCACGCGTTTCTTGTTTCGCTATAAAGATAGGCGTACCCATCTTTTCCAAAAGCATAAATCTCTGTTGTACTCATTCTTCGCTCTTTCCCCCGTACTTCGCCCGGATAATCGGGCAGTTAAATTCCCACAGGTCGCAACCATCATCGCTGATGCCCTTTTCGCATTTCATGCAGTGTTCGTCCCGTATAAACTCTTGCACGTCGTCCCATATGAATTCTTGTTCTACCTCGGCGCAGTAGTGATCTAACATTCCCCGGCACGGAACACAAAGGATTCTCACGAAAAAGTCTCCGTTCCATTTCCCGGATTCACGGCTATACCGTTCGCCTTTTTGGATAACCTTGCCGCAGCACTCGCATTTGTATTCTTTGTGTGCTGTATGATAGGTTCCGTTATAAAACTCCATCATGTGGATGTGCTCCTCTCTCGCTTCTTTCTTTTAACCACTCCGCAATTATCTTATACACATCTTTCGTTAAAACGGCACCATCTTCATCACGAGGAATTGCGGCAATTCTTTTATGCAGATAATTTGCGTTAAGAGCAATGTTTAAAATTTCCTCTACTAACTCCTCGCTGGAACAATGCTGAATGTATTCTTCCCTGGTTTGGATTTCACCAGTTCCATTGCACCAACCGCACTCCGTATAATCACCGAAAATGGTTTTTCGTTTTGTGGTTCCATGACATACCGGACATTTCATTTTTCCCATTCACACTCCTCATTAAGCCAGCGTTCCATTTCTTCGTAATCGTCTGCCGGTGGATATTCGTTGTATTTATAGTGTCCAACATTACAACGTACATCTATCAGAAAATCAGCTAAACTGGCAGGCGATTCCGTTATTACTTCAAAGCGTGTTTTCTTTGCGTTTGCAGCTTTTTCTGCCATTTCCATAAGTTTTTTATGAAATGCTACCGCACTCTCGCCTTTTGCAATGACTGTGACATCTTCTTCCTGCCCGACGGCCTTACTTTCCATTTTCTTTCGTCACCCCGCCTAATATGTGTATGTTGTAAGCGTGTTCGATGCGTTCAAGAATTTCTTCCCTGTTTTCCTTGACTTTAATGAAAATGCCGCTGTCCAAAAGGATATCCGTTCTTTCGGGATGGGGAATAATAGCAGCGATTTTTGATACCGTAACACTGAACGGTATGTTTTGAGGGAAAAATGTCAGTTCCAAAAACGTATCAAAGTTTTTGTTGTTAAAAATCAGGTCTGTTCTCATTCTCTTACCTCTTCTTTCTTCCGTTTTGGCTCGATAGCCGCGTTTAAATCCATGGCACGAGTAATTTGTTGTATCGGCTCCTGTAATCGCTCTGAAATGGAATCAGGGCCTTGCAACAGGTTTCCATTTTTTCCTTTTGCGGTATCAAGCACAAAATCGTTAATTGCTTTTTCCTGGCTCCGGGCACAGGCGTCCTCGTAATAGCGGCGTAACTGTGCGTATGCCGTTCCCTGCCCTTCCACCGTGACTTCAAACAATTCACGCCACCCAAAAACCTTTACGGCGTATGCGATTTCCGGTGTACTCCATTTCGGAGGTTGTTCCGTAGGGTATCCGTTTTCAACACCCTTTTTGATTTCTTCCTTCGCTTCGGCCCATGTTTTCGTTCGTGTTCCGTTCGCTTCGCCCATGAGGTTGCGTCCGGCTTCTACAATTTCTGCGATACTGGGCAGAAACTTGTTTGTCAGTACCAGCTTATTCAGCACGGCTTTTAAAACGTCTATCGGTATGTTCTGCAGTTTCAGTTCATACGCTTCAATACGTCTCGTTTCTTTTTCCTGTCCGTACAGCAGGAAGAAATACTCCAAGGCATTGTAGTGCCTTGACTTCGTTTTCTTTTCCGCCATTACTCCTCCTAAAACGCTTCCGAGAATGGCAGGGCTTCTTCATCCTTGATTTCTGTACCGTCCCTTGCAAGGTAGTTGCCTTCCAAAACCTTCTGAAAGTTGTTCGGACGGACGAACCAGTCAAACGTGATCTGCCACCCGCTTTTATTGTTGCCAAGTAGGAATGGCGAGTTTTCGATATTGTGTATCGCCCGCATTACCTGTTCTTCGCCAAATTCTTTGATACGCGCCGTCAACGCTGCCTTTCTCTTCCCCCTGATGCTTAGTATGTTAGGCAAAGGAAGCCTGTTCCATACACTGATTATTATGCTGTCACTATAAAGCCTTACTGGCTGAGGTTCGCAGACGCCGGGGATTTCTTCTTGTACTTCTTCTTTTAATTCATCTCCATTATCATTATCATTGTCATTATCATTATCATTATCATGTACATTTGTATTCATATTGTCTTTTTGAATACAAATGTTACTTTTGTATTCATTTGTATCATTTGTATTCATATTGTCGTTTTGTTCGTATCTCGTATTTACTGCTCTGCGCCTTTTTTCCCCGACGCTATAATACGCCTGCGTGTTCTCATCCATGTATGGCTTGATTACGCCTTCCCATGTCAGCCAAATGGAATCATCAGAAAATTCCGGTTCCGTGCCGTCAATGTCATAGCGCAAAATAGCTATTGCCAACTCCGCAACAGCTTGTGTTTTTCCTTTTTTCGCCAGCGCGTCAAATATCGGCAGGAATTTATGGCTGACCAGGGTATCTTGTTTTTCTCTCTTAGCCATAGCAGCTTACTCCCGTTCCCTACCCCGGCAACATCCTGATGTGCTGCCGGGGTTTTCTTCCGATTCCAAAATTTATTTATCAGCAGGAACTCCTGCGAACATATCTGCGGGCATTGCGTCCATTTCCGGCATTGCCATCTCTGTCGGTGCAGTGTGCTCGGGAATCTGATTTACGTCTGCTGCTTCGGTGTCGATCGTCGGTGTTTCTTCGTCTCTCGGTGTTTCGTCAGGAACCAACGTCATATCGTCAGCGATATTGTTCTTAATCGTCGAATCGGAAGCAACCTGACGTTGGAATTCAGATTTCAACGGAGCATATTTCAGAGCAGCTTTAAGGACGGTTTTCTTTGCCATAGCATCAAAATCCGTCTGCCACGGTCCGTTGTTGAACGCTTTGGACTTGTCCTGCGCAAACTGAATAATGTCCTCTTTGCTGGCTACTTCAAAGCCGTACCCGCCACTGACTGTATGGTAGATGGCGTAGTAGAAAATAACCTTTCCACGGTCCTTGCGTGCCGGAACATGGCGGCAACTGGGATTCAGCCCATACTCATATTCGAACAGGTCATTTTCCCGGACTTCGTGCGCTTCAATGCTTTTAATCTCTCCTGAGCGCCATGCAAGGCTCATCAGGCCCTTGTATCCCAATTGGAACTGGCACTCGTAAACGCCGCCTTTTTTGTTGTTTTTATAGGGGATCAGATACGCTTCCCCTAACGGCGTATTGGGTTCAAGGCCCAGCTGCGCAGCGTTCAGGACAGCGCCCAAGAACGAGAGCGGCGTACACAAGCACAACTGCGGGTTAGCAGACAAAGCGGTCATGCACATGCGGGCGAAGCGTTCCGGCGTGAGCACGGACGGTAACGCTCTTGAAATTTGCTCTTTGTATTTATCCAACAAAATCTGCATCTGCAGTTTACCGGATTTCACTTCTTCATTCCTTTTCTGCGCAACGGTCATTTTCGTTACGCCTGTTTTTGTACTTGCCATATTTATTTACCTCCGTAAACTCCCCAGTCTTCCGCAAGCATATCTGCCTGTGATGCTAACCAGCCTACCTGCGTGCCGGACGTTCCTACAAACGCAATGGCAGCATTGCCCATGTCCTTATGGTCAGAATTAACAACCTTACCGTCCTGATCTACATAAGACAGGCAATTCACAACAACGATATACTGATTCTTTCCATTCCAGCCCTTCCGGGACAGCCTGAATCCTTTTTTAAGAAGCCGGATAGCATTGTCAAAGCCAAACTCGCCCAGCGATTTCGTGGCCTCCGGGTCCTCGTTCACGTTGAAAATGAAATTGGTATCTGCTTTGTGATACGCCTTTTCAAATACGTCTTTCGGGGACCATGAAGTATAACCGTCCGGGTACTCAACCATATAACCAGGTTCGCCCGTTTTGTGTTCGCCGTAATCGTGCGGTGCCGGAGCTTTTTCTGCTTTAATGATTTTTGCTCCTACATACAATTCCATAATTATCACTCCTTACTTGCCCCGGTGTACTTGTCCATAACAAAATCCATTTCCGGCAGGTTTACCTTTTCAATTTCGGCTCGGAGTTCCAAGTCGTACAAATACTGACCCATCAAAGATTTCTGATGTTTCAGCAATTCCAAAGAGCAGTTCGGCGTGAAGTCCAGTGTACCGGCTTCATACTTCACAACCATGTTATGCAGCTTAATGTAGCGGATTTTCGTCTGCATGTATTCCGCAACAAACCGCTCCTTGTAATCAGGGCTGTTCATCAGCGATACTGTTTGCTGTAATGTAATCATAAATTGCTCCCTTCTGTAATCTTGTAGTTTTCCCATTTTTTGTAAACGTCAACATAAGTTTCGCCCTTATCGCCATTGTGGGTGATTTCGTAGTACATGCCGTCAGAAACGGTGGTGCTAACCAGGGCTTTCCAGTTTTGCAAAGTTTTGCTGAACCACACAACGTAAACGTCGTCCATGGTGATCTGCTTTTTGTCGGTCACGTCAACGTGCGCATTAAAGTAGTCCATAACGATTTTCTTTGCTTTGTCCATAAACTCATTGCTGGTAATCATTTTTCCTTCTCCTTTTTATTTTTGATTTCAAAGCGTCGGCTCGGTGCTCCGACTTTCTTGTACTGCTCGTACACATCAGGCATTTCCTTCTGCAGTTTCTTTCCGTCAATGGTCGTCCTGCCTTTTACGTTCTTCCATGTGATCTTGTGCTGTGTATCTCCGTCTCCTACAATGCAGACTTCATTATCGCCCATCAGCACTTTGAGCCTGTTTTCGCACTCGGTCTTCAGCAGTTTGGAATCTTCGATTATGGCATCGTACCGTTCGTAATCGGCGAAAATCTTTTCCAGTTCGTCCGTGGACGGTAACTGCAATACGCTGTCAGCTTTGGCCTGCGGGTACATCTCTGCCAGTGCTTCGCTTGTGCTTTTCATACCGTCAACGTCCGGCATAGTGCGTTCCTCAACAGACTTCCAAAACTCCTGTTCTGCTTCAAACAGCATGGCAATAAAATCTTCGTTCCGGGGAACTTCTTTAATGATGCCCTCGTTGCCGCCGATTAAAACGGCAATGTACCACATGGGGAATCCTGTAACCAACATGTAATGCTGGCACTGGGCGTAATAAGCGTCAGGCACTTCGTCACCCTTCCATAATTCGTACTGGCTTACTCCAGCTGTCTTGATTTCAAGGCCAGCCTGTTCGCCGTCAACAAGGCGGTCAACATTGGCCAGCAGCCAGGGAAATTCCCCGTGTTGCATGGTGCCACAGCGGCGGACGTGCTTGCCCGTCTTCTCACAGAAATAATCTGCAATATTCCCTTCGTTTTTCACTCCCCAATAGACGCGCTCATTGTTGGAGAGGTCTTCCGGTTTGGCCTGTCCGGTTTTTTCCAACCATAAGGACAGCAGGCTTTTATAAGGATTCAGCCCCAAAATTACACCTGCGTCGCTTCCGCCTATGCCCTGATTACGGACTTGCAGCCATTTCTCGTGATCCTTTTCCGCTTCTGCCACGGTAAGGATTAAGTTGGGTTTAGTCATGTGTCTTTACTCCTTTCGTGATTTATGTTAAAATGTGAGTGACATAGCCAAGAGTTTGTTGGGTTCGGCTTTTGGCATGTTCCTTTCGTGAGCGGTTCTGCGTGCCAGCGCAGGGCCGTTTTATTTTTTCGGGAACATTACTTCCCTGCCATTCAGAAAATAATCCAGTGTGATGTTGTCCATTGCCACAAGGAAGGGTAAATCTATTACTGGAATTTCCTTGCTTCGCGCTATCAGGACTTCTATTTGGCAGCCTCTGCTTTGCATCCATTCCCCGGTCACTACCATAGCGTCACACCTGGAAAGTAACGTGATGCAGTGGCTCATGCCGTTAAAATATTCCTCTTCCGTGGTGTTCTCGTCGTATGCTTCGCGTATCGCATGTATGGGCGATACAAAGCAGTGCTCCGGGAACCTCTTCTGTAACATCCTTGTAACCACGTCGGCTGCAACCTCATTTTCTTTTTTGCCGCCGTAAGGATGTGCAACATATATCAATTTCACAGTCACGCAACTCCTCTAAATCTTTAATGGCTTCTTGAATCTGAACCTTAACGTCCAGCACCGACGGCCAGTCCCCTATCAGTCCGTTGTAATCGGTTTCCAGTGCGTCTGCCAGTCTTTTGAGATACTCCAGGCGTGGTGTGCGTATTCCCTTTTCGTATGAGTTGTAGACTTCACGTGTGATACCGGCCTTTTTAGCGACCTGATCTTGTGTAAGTCCCGCCTTTTTCCTTAACATGACCAGGCGCTCGCCGAACGTCATTTTCTTTGTCATATTGTCAACTTTCCTAAAGTACAAACGACCTGCATGGTTCCTGCCTTTGCATATTTGCAGCGGAAACAGTTTGTTTTCGGCGGCGGGGAACCTTTTTTATAGCGGGAAGTGTGTTTGCACGGATAGTAAACGCAGTCTTCGCAGTGCCGGTCGATGGCACAGCTTGCGTTTTGGTTTGCCGGACAGAGTTCCATGATAATCACCCTTCCACAAAAACGATACTGATAATGCCTAAGATGTACGGAATAGCAAAAAATACCAAGGCCAGCAGGAATCCGGCCAAATAATCATTATGATCTACCTGGTATTCCATCCACGCTCCGAACCGGTCCAGCCTTTCCCATATCCAGCCGGTTTTTTCTTTCATAAAATCAAAGAATACCCAGCAGCAGGCGAAGATGTAAGCGTAGATGTTCTCAATCCTTTTTAGCATCTTTGTCCTCCGCTTTCTTTACTGAGTCCGTAACTCTATTGAACATCATTTCGAAAAGTTCTTTAACACACTGCGCAATTTCTTCTTCGTCGGGTTTGTAGTCATCAAATTTTTTACCCTTATAGATAACATCAATTCTGATGTCCGGGCCGAACTCGCCTTGAATTGAATCGAAGCCAGCCGATAACTCCAAAGCCGTAGCAAATGCCGGTTTGTCGTCTTTAAAAAGTTCCATCAAAAGCATGAATACAGATTGTTTTAATAAGCCTTTTGGGCCATTGACCAAAGCGTGCATATTGCCCCCGTCGGGAGTGCAAATGATAACCGGTGTTTTATCATCCTGTAATTGCACCTTTACTTTTCCGATTTCGATTTCTTTCATTTTCTCTCTTCCTCTCTCCAATTTGGGTGTTCCTTTTCATACTTTTCCTTGCCGCCGTTCTCGAACCACTCCTTGTAAATCAGGTCGGCGAACCGCATCGCCATCATCCTGTACTGCGCTTCCGACGGAACCGGCCTTTTTGGTTTCATTCTCTTCTTCCCTCCTTTCACCACTTATTTTTGAATATGTATTTTGCTGCGGCATATACCAAAGAGTACATTGTAACCATTAAAATTACACATGCCGCCGTTGACATGATTAAAACGTCCTTAAACATGATTACTACCCCGGTATTTTTCTTTGCAACAGGCTTTCAGCAGCCCCCGCCGCCTTGCCAACCCGGCAGCTATGTGTAAGGAGGGGAATCGCCTTATGCCAAACGAATTCACTTTTATGTCACATGCTTCTTATCCGCCTAAATAATGTGCACGGAAACGGCGGAGGGAACCGGAAGCGACAGGGGCTTGTGAAAACCTGTTGCAACACTTCTTGTAAAGCATTACACTTTAATGCCGCCGCGCTTCATTGTCCGAAGCATTTTCGCTTCCATGCGGGCTTCCAGTTCTTCGTCAGAAACTTGTAGAACGATTTGCATCTGTTTACACATAACGCAAACATCAGCGAGTTCTTCGATGAATTTTTCTTGCCGTTCCATTCCGCGAAGCACCTTGCACGCTTCTTTAACCAGTTCGGCGCACTCTTCTATCAGAATTACGCACTGCGGACCATATCCCCATTTTGCAACGGCAAGTTCGCACATCTTTTGGATTCTCTCATTTACACGCACTTCTCTCACTCCTTCCCTTCTGTTGTCAGTCATTTGTTCATCCCGCTTTCTGCATCTTCACCGGCATCTTCATACTCCAATGGTCTTTCTACCGTTGCAAGTTCCGTTTTTAGCGTTTGGGCTGTCAGAGCATCCATGTTCACGTAAACAAACAATTCTCTACCACCGGGAGAATCACAGCCGCCGCGCTCACTTAACAAAATGTGTGTGACTTCAGTGTTCAGTATCTGTTGCGGAATGCTTGTCTTGTCAACATCCCATCCGTCTTCCCAAACTTTTGGTTCTTTTCGTTTTAGGCGATTATGTAAATTTATTTTCCGGTCAATAATGCTTAGTTCGCCTTTCTTCCTACTGTGCCATTGGTGGTAAGTTTCTTTTATACCTTCGCCAAAAATCCACTCATGCTGTAGCCGGTAGTTATCGTATGCCCATACTTCTAATTTCGTAACATCATGCAGAATTTCAAGCAAATCTCCAAGTATTACCATCTCACACCACCTTTGCTTCCGTCCCTTCTGTTGTCTGTGAACCATCTACGTGAATCACTACAATTTCCGATTTACCATCTGACATATGCAGCGTTACCGGAACGTCTTCTTTCTTATGCCTGGCCTTGCTGGCCGCCATACCCATGAGCGTCATCACGTTTTCCGACTTTAAGTGCCTGTTGCAAATTACTACTTCGGCACAAATCGCCTTCCTGATCTGCCCGCCTTCTTCTGACAGTTCCACAGGCTCGCCCTGTACTGGGAAGTGCTTATCCTTTTCCTTCTCCATTTCCGGGAATTGCTGCTGGTATTCAAACAGTTCTTCCGTATAGAGCGGTATGGTTTGTGCGGTTCTTATGAAAGCGCTTGTAATGCCTTTCGCTGATTTAATGAATTTTTTATCGGAGATTTCTTTGTAATGGAATCTGATAATCAATTCGCTAAACCGTCCCGGCAGCGCTTCCCGGGTAAACTTTTCCTGCTCTATTGTCTTCGGAAGCTGTACAAGCATTTTCTTCAGGAAAAAATAACGCTTTCTCCAATTCCATTCCCGGAGATATTCAAGTACGCGTTCCCCTGGGACGGAAGTAAGGACGGCATATATTCCTCTCTTCCCCTGAAAGAAAGGTACAATATCATCTCTGATTTCAGGGTATTTCTCTAAGTCCAGCCTGTAATTTACTTTCTTTGCGAAAAGTTTGTATTCTGTCACGGCCTGTTCAATTATGGCGTTAGCAAGCTTCTCGTAAGGGTCTATGCTTCGTTTTGCCATAACCAGTTACCCTCCAAACACATAGCATCCGATACGGTAGACTAAGTAAATCGCCAGGGCGACAAGTCCGTATTTCATCACCAGTGCTACAAGAGTAGTACCGATAACGATAAGAGTAGCTACCAACCACGTAAGTAGTTTGATTAAAAACTCCATGTTACACCCAACTTTCTCTTACCAACCCAAAATGAAGGCTACACTCACGTGAAACAATATTGATAATTTATTGATTTTCTCATATGGAATATTTTTGATTTTACCGCTTTCGTAGCGCTGGACAGTAGCCCTTGTAACGCCTATCGCGTTACCAACGTACTCAAGCGTGTAACCGGAACTTTTTCTTAACGCATGAAGCCGACAACAAACATCTTTAGGCATGTAAACGCTCCTTTCTTTCGTGCAGCCTTGCTTTTAAAATAGAATTTAATTCTATTTTTTAGCCAAAAAAAATACAATCGACGGGCATTTTGTACGCTTCGCTAATCTTTTTTTGAAAAATAGGATTAACCAAACCGGAGTTCTTTTCCCATTTAATTAGCGTATCCTTGCCTATGCCGATTGCTTTACATGCCTGTTCAATTGTCATTTGCGCATTGACGCGGGCGGCTTTTAGTGAAATTTGCACAGTCATGTTCCTGCTCCTTTCTTTTGAATTTTATAACCACTGTTATTGTAATAGAATTTGATTCTATTGTCAAGAATAAATTTCTATTTTAACAGAAATTTTGTTGCCTTGTTCAGAAATTTATTCTATAATTGTCTTGCAAGATTGGAGGACTGCTAAAATGACTACAAAAGATTATGATGACATGAAAACACTGTTCAGTAAAAGACTTACTGATATTATGGAAAAGCGCGGAAACGAAAATCAAAAGGAACTATCACAGGTGTTGGGCGTAAGTGAGTCAACAGTAGGAAAATGGTTATTAAAAAAAGCTATGCCGCGTATGGGTGTTATTCAAAAAATTGCAGACCATTATGGTGTAGGAAAAAGCTATTTTTTAGAGCAAAACCCTGTTGCCTATGAATATATCCTTTCAAATGAAGAAAGAATGTTGATTTCCGATTTCCGCAGGCTCAACGAACAAGGGCAGGAAGCGGCGATAGGGACTGTTCATGCTTATACATTAATGGCAATTTACGCAAAAAAAGACATGTCCGGGGCTGGATCTATATGATGTGCTGAAAGGAGTGTACAATATGACTTATGATGAACTGTCAACTTTATTAGCAAGGTTGGCCTTTACTACTTCTGACCCGGGTAGCAAATCTCTTTATAATGTTGCACCATCTATTGGTGTACAACGTGATACTGTTTTAAAAGAGTTTATTTATTTTAAAGCGTTTCTTGCTTATTACATTTGTGCAAATTCAGCGACAAGTAATAATATACGCGAAGCGGAGCAAGTAACAAAATCCATGCTTTTAAAATTAGGTAATGCTTTTGACAAAGACCCTTTTGGATATGGATGTAATTACGATGAATTAATGAACCGTTTTAGCACTTATTATAGAAATGTAAACATTAAAATAGAATCTTCTTTGACTAACGAGTTTGCAAAACGAGTTCTTTCTTATAATTTCCAAAACAACCCTGGCAAAAAAGTTTTATTGGCAACGGTTATTAAAGAAACAGAAGAATGGATGTTAAGCGAATTACAAAGACCGCAAACTTCCAATATTTCAAGCGGAAGTAACAACGGCAGCGTCTCATGGACAAAAATCATACTGCTTATTGTCGTCTGTATCGCCATCTATCACAGTTGTTTTTCAAAACCGACAGTTCAACAAAAAAAGCCTTACAAAAAAACTTACAATAGATATTCTTTTGTAATCGAAGCCCCATCTCAAACTCGTATATTGAAATGCCTAAATATGCCAAAATAATTGATTAAAGGAGCCAATATGAACGCAGTAATCTATGCCCGATATTCGTCCGTGGGGCAGCGTGACGTTTCCATTGAGGACCAGGTACGGGAGATACAGCACTACGCCTTAACGCACAAGCTGACAATAATCAACGTCTATGCGGACCGTGCAAAAACAGGCCGTAACGACAAGCGTCCACAATTCCGTAAGATGATACAGGACGCAGAAAAAGGCATGTTCAAAACCGTGCTGGTGTATAAGCACGACCGCTTTGCACGGAACCAGTACGACGCTATTGTATATAAGCACCGGTTGAAAGAAGCCGGCGTAAAAGTTATCGCTGTCATGGAACCGCTACCGGAAGGAAATGGCGCTAAAATATTAGAAAGTATTTACCTGGCCATGGCCGAAGAATATAGCGAAAACCTAAGCCAAAACGTAAAGCGCGGCCTGCGTGGTAACGCCCTGAAGTGTATCGCAAACAGTATGCCGTCCTTCGGGTACAGGGTAAATAAGGAAACAAAGAAATATGAGATAGAACCGGAAGAAGCGCCTATCGTCCGGACAATCTTTGAAATGACGCTGGCAGGAAAAACACTGAAAGAAGTACGACAGTATTTAGAAAGTCTCGGCAAACGGCACTCCAATTATTTTGCGTACCGCATACTGCGAAATGAGCGATATATTGGCACATACATCTGTGGCGACGTAAGGATAGAGGGCGGTATGCCGCAAATCGTCAGCAAGGAGGTTTTTGAAAAAGTGAGAAAGATCATGGAAAAACGAAAACATAACCCACAATTACGGCCTTACCAGTACGCTTTTTCCGGCAAAATATTTTGTGGCTATTGCGGAAGCCTTATGAGCGGGGAATATGCCGTCAGTCACACCGGGAAAAAGTATTCCTATTACGTCTGTATCGCCCACAAAAAACGGAAAAACGACTGCGAAGGTTGCCGGGTAGATGCAGAGATGTTGGAAGTGCTGGCCACCGAAGCATTGCGGAATACTATCTTTGTTCCCGATATTATCGAACGTCTTTCCAGTGATGTATATAACTGTCTTATGTCTTCACTGGATATAAAGACCGCTTCCCTGCGTGCGGAACTTTCCGACACAGAATCCAGGATACGGAACATTCAAAAAAACATAGAGAAAGTACCGGACGTACCGGAAATATTAATAGAACGTCTACGTGAACTTGATAAAATAAAAAAAGACCTGTCCGCCAAAATTGAAAGCGAACAGGTCAAAGTTGCTATCCCCATTGATTACATCAAGAGATTTATTTTAAGTTGTAAGGATAAAGGACCGGAAATTCTGCTGGAAACTTTTGTAACAAAAATCACCGTCTTCAGCGACCATGCGGTTTTGGAGTATGACGCCAGCGGTGATAATGAGATAAGTTTCGAGTTCGAACCATATAAGGAGTGGCGGAGAGGGTGGGATTCGAACCCACGGAGGCTTGCACCTCGCTGGTTTTCAAGACCAGAGCCTTAAACCACTCGACCACCTCTCCGAAAGTACAATATGGATTATAATAAAAAAATTAGTTTCTGTCAACCGCCGGCCCGGGAACGACTGAATAAGCGGAGCGCTATGAAGGCGTTACAAGGCCGGACCGGGGATGACTGAATAAGCGGAGCGTGCACCCCGCAGGGGCGCGAGGCTATTGGAAAAGTAATAACCTTTCTTACAGCCAGGCTTTCCTGACAAAACCGCACGCGACAACATCAGTGCAGGCGCCTCGCGTTAGCGGAGCGCTATGAAGGCGTCACCGGTCTGACTATTAAAGTACATCATAGTCTTTCGTCTACTTCTTTCAGCACCTTTGCCTGCAGCGCCTCACCTTCAGAAAGGTGACCCGCAAGCATTCGTTCCGCTTCGTCACGCACAGCCGCATCCTTCACCCCGCCCAGGTTGATGCGCACATTATAAGCCGCCACCTGCTGACAGGCCCGGGCCAGCAATGCCGAAGCCGAACCGTCCGTCACCATCATCTGGTTCCCTTCTGTCACGGTAATATAAGCCAGCTTCATGATCCGGACACAGGCGCCCGTCACTTTCAGGGATCCCACAACCGCCGTCTTGCTGGCTTCCTCAATGGCCTTTGCCCGCTGCGCCGCTTCTTCTTCCGTATTCTTAGGCAATTTATAAGCCTGCAACACCAGGGAATACATATCCGCGTCTTCCTGGGCCATGGCCAGCATTTCTTCCTGCAACAATTTTGTAGCAGTCATAATTTGCTGCATCTTGTCTTCCACGGCAGCGTATTTTTTCTTGCCCGCCGTCATGTGGGCCGACATCCCGGCCAGCGCTGCCGCCATAGACCCACAGATGGCCGCGGCACTGCCGCCTCCCGGCATGGGTTTGGTTGAGTTAAGGTCCTGTACAAAGGCTTCTATCTGTTGTTTCGCAAACTCCGTTGCCATTCGTTCTCTCCTTCTGCCATTACTGTCCGAACCGGTTACACCCGTTTTCCGGTAATGGTCAGTTCCTTTCCTGTGCCTGTCTCTTCCTGTTGCAGGAAACGCCGTACCTGCACCACGGCAGCATACCCGTCCAGTGGCTCCGGCGGCGTCTGCAGTCCCAGCGGGATCAGTCTGCGCCAGCCCTGGGGCGGAAACAGTTCCCAGTACAGTGCCCTGGCTTCTTCCGTAGAGTATTTTTCATCAACCACATGGAGAGGAAATCCCGGCAGGACTTTTTGCAGCCAGCCTATATGTTCTTCGCTGCCGGTTCCGTCACCGATTACAATGGCTTTCAGTTTTTTGCGGAGGCCCCAGGGATTGGATACCTGCAGTTGATCATATAAAAACTTCAGAACACTGTCAGAAAAGGCGCGGGTTCGTACAATCTGCACAGCAAAAACCGTTCCGGTCTTGTCAACCAGTGCCACCCCGGTCTTATCCCGGCCCGGGTCGATCCCCAGGTAATACCCTTCTGCTGTTTCATGTTGCATCGCTTGTATCTGTTTCAATTCGTCTAACCTTACAGATGACACCGGAATACAGGCGCCTCATTGACGTTCCAGCTTCAGACGAAGCTGTACCGGTCCCGCTGTGGTGATTTCCCCGTCTGCATAAGCGGTAAGCAGGAGCTTCCCGCCCATACGCTGCATTTTGTTGACGGTCTCCACCATGGTAACCGCACTCATATTCCCCACTTTTCCGGTCAGGGGATCGGGCAGTACCCCGGCTTTTACCGAGCGTTCATTGACTTCTTTAAGGAATTCGACAAAGAGCTGATCCGGATTCTTGTCTTTCTCATCCATATTAAACTGTTTCTGATGTATCTTTTCACCGTTTTTAAAGATGAGACGATTGGGAATCGCTTCAATCGCACAGAGGACGGGCTGACCTATCACGGTGTTGGCCAGGGAACGCATGCGCACCAGCACGTTGCCTTTCGCTTTATTCAGGATCTGCAGAAGGCGAACAGACTCTTCTTCCGGTACCCATACGAGATTCGCTTTGGACCCGGGATCCAGGTTAATACGATTCATAGCGGCAGTGTTGGCACTGTCCAGAAGCCATTTCACCTGTTTCAGGTTTTCTTCTTCCGAACGGCCAGCCTGAAGGACTCCGGTAAAGACGACCTCCCCGCTGCCGTACATCATCTGTCCGCCTCGCATCACGGCCAGGCCGCGCTCCAGTGCTTCCGTTTCCTGCTTCAGGTTTTTAATGTCTTCATTCAGCTTGTTACGCGCTTCCGTCAGCGAATGCACCTCATGTTGGGCATTGACCAGGGCGCCCTGGGTAGCCTGATACTGCCCGCGGACTTCCGCCAGATGACTGTTGGCATTCTTCAGGCTTTCTTCCGCAGCAGACTTGGCATGATTGGCTTCCTGAATCTTTTTATCCAAATCGGCAATGGCTTCATTCTTTTCTTTTAACGCGTTCATTGCCTTATCATACTCTTTTTCTGCCGTGGTTTTCTCTGTCGTAAGCCGGGACAGTTCTTTCTGCAGTTTTTCCATGCCGAACAACGCCGTGCGGGCGCTTTCCGAAGAAATGGCCAGGATGCCCACAGAGAGCAGGGAAATCAGCACGCCGGAAAGGACCGTCAGCAGCACCGAAGTGTCGTGGGGCCGAAGGCCAAACACACTGAGTTTCTTTTTCCCGATTTTACTGCCCAGCTTATCGGCAATAAAGGCGATGATACCGCCCATTACTGCCAGCAAAAACATTAAACGAATACCAAACATGGATAATTACCTTCTTTAACTATTTTTAACAAACTCTCTTTATGCAAATTGTCTCCACATAAAGAAGGAAAATGGGTTTTTATAACACCAGTACCGTGCAATTGAGGTTCCGGAGCCCCTTATCAATAGTCTGCCCTTTTCAGCATAAAGATGCCAGCAACAAAGCATATGATATTAGGCAGCATAGCCGCCAGCAACGGAGGAATGACCCCACCTTTTCCCAGACCGGTGGTGAAGGCCATAATTCCGTAATACACAAATATGACGATTACACTGATGCCCATACCGATAGAAGAACCGCTGCGTTGCCGCTGGGTTCCCAAAGGCGCTCCCAGCAGCGCGAACACCAAGCTGGCAAGAGGGATGGCAAAACGCATAAAAATTTCCGTCCATAAATCAGAGGTGGGAAGTTTCTGCCGTTCCAGAACCTTGACATAGCCCCGTAGTTCCCCCAGCGTCATCTCGTTTATACTCTTCTGTTCCCAACTGATTTCCCTAGGTGTTATATTCAGCGGGATCACCTGTTTACGGAAAGCAGCCTTACTGGTAACACCGTCTTTCTCATCCACGGTAAAAACGTTTCCATCCTCCAGTATCCAGGAATCATCTTTCCAAGTGGCTTTTTTCGCGGTCTGCACACGTGTCAGCTTTTCTTTCTGGAATTCTTCAATGGTAACTTTACTCATGACTCCTGTGCTTTCGTCAAAGGTCCGGGCGTAAGTGATGCGCTGAGTATCTCCGCTGAGAGTCTTGACGACCACATGATCCTGCGTTTTGGGTTTTACATTACCACGGATTTCCACAGCCAGGATCTGTTTGGCTATATGTTTGGAAGGCGGTACCACTTTCTCTGCCCAGATGACAGAGAAAATACTGACCACAAAGCCGACAGCAATGACAGGCGCTACGATCCGGTAATAACTGACGCCGCCGGATTTCATAGCCACAATCTCGCTGTTGCTGGAAAGCTTACCAAAAGCCATCAGCGTCGCCAGCAACACTGCCATGGGAAATGTATAATTGACAATTTCCGGAAGACTGTAAAAAAACAGCCGGGCCACCACCGGAATCGGAGCCCCATACGTGGTGATGTACTGTACGATTTTAAACAGCAGGCTGCTGGCAATAAAAATACTGGAAAAAGATGCTACACCAAAGATAAAAGGATACAGCAATTCTTTCAGCACATATTTGTCCAATAATCGTAAATGCATTGCTATCCCCCTACATCTTAAAGTTCTCGCCCAGGTAATATTTCCTTGCTATCGGATCGTTGGCAATGCTTTCGCTGTCGCCATGAAGCAGCACTTCGCCGCTTGCCAGGATATAGGCCTTGTCCACAATACTGAGCGTTTCCCGTACATTATGGTCGGTAATTAATATCCCGATGCCCCGCTTGGCTAGATGGGCAATCATTTTCTGAATATCTGCCACTGCGATAGGATCAATTCCGGCAAAGGGTTCGTCCAACAGTATAAAAGCCGGATCTGTAGCCAGGGAACGGGCAATCTCCACACGCCTCCGCTCACCGCCGGAGAGCGCGGTTCCCACACTTTTCCTTACATGACCAATGTCGAACTCTTCCAAAAGGTCCTCCATTTTTTCCAGTTGTTTTTCATGGGGCAACGAGGTTGTTTCCAGAATCGACAGGAGATTCTCTTCCACTGTCATTTTTCGAAAAATAGATGCTTCCTGCGGAAGGTATCCAATGCCCAACCGGGCACGCTGATACATGGAAAGCTGACTGATATCTTTCCCATCCAGAGTCACGGTACCGGCGTCCGGCTTTGCAATTCCTACCACCATATAAAAGGTTGTTGTCTTGCCGGCCCCATTGGGACCCAACAATCCTACGATGGTCCCCTGCTCTACCTGCAGGCTTACATCGTTCACCACTTTTCGTTGTCCGTAAATCTTTACCAGATTCTTTGTTTCAATAATCAAACTGTTTTATCCTCCGTAGCAAAATCATTTTTCTTTACACGATCCAACACATTGGATTCCGGATTAAAATTGGTCTGACCATTTGCCATCAGAACCGCTCCCTCTCCAAAAGCAGGATTGTTGATATTCTCGTTCTCTTCTTTCGGATAACATACAAGCGTTACATTACCCTGCGCATGAGTTTTGCTGTCCGGCCCTGAAACATTGGTAATACGGAGCTTATCCCCTGTTACGGTGTTTCCGTCCTGTGTCGCTTTGGCATTGCCTATCAGCTCTATATACCCTGTCTCATGGGAATTATAAACAGCTCTGTCCCCGGAACCGGTCATTTTCTGTGGCTTGTTTTCCATGGTAACACCGCCGGTCGCATTCGCCACACCGGATTTCATGTCATATACAATCTTGCCGGCAGAAAGCCAGCTTCCGTCAACCGAAGACAGGTGCGCAAACCCTCCCATCGTCTCCGCAAATTGCTTATCATCATGGTAATCCACGCGATGTGCTTTCAGCGTTTTGTCCCCCTTTACCAGAATCGCGTTGCCCACAGCGGAAATAAACTTATCCGTGTAAAAAATCAACTCTTTGCTCTTCAGGTGATTGTCTTCTTTATCTGCCACCACACCGCCGTACAGACGCCCTGTCCGATTCTTGCTGTTAAAGGTGGAGCCGCCTTGCCCAACCGCTACACCACCATCATATTTAATCGTGGTTTTACCGGTGGTCGTACCGTCTCCGCTTTTCATATCATATTCTATTTCTGCAGCATCTACACTGTACTTTGCATCTTTGGCAGGCGCTGCAAAAGCTGCAATACTGTACAGCATAACTACCGTCATACATCCGATCACAATTGTCAGTAACGCTTTATTTTTCTTCATATTTACCGCCTCTTTCCACATGCGCCTTGTCTTTCAGTTTAAAATGCTCCAATTTACTGGAAGTGATGATTTTTTCGGCTGTTGCCATCATGTCCTCTTTAATGACTTTGACTGCGCCGGTAGCTGTTAAAATATCTTTTTTTTGTATCCATTCAACTTTTTTTGCTTTTAAAAATCCACCCTGTTTTAACCGTGCAATTACACCATTGGTTAAGGTAAATTCATTACTTTTGATTTTAATATCGGCGCCATTGGCTGTTACATACATTTCATCCCCATTACTGAGATAAATGGTACCTTTCAGTTGTTTTGCCCTGATCAGGTTATCATTCAGCTGTATCGCCTCGCCAACATTCATTTCCCAGAGACGTTTCCCGTCTGCATCCCGGTGAAGCACTGTATTATGCACAGTCGCTTTCGTTGTATCTGTTTCCACTTTTTTTGTTTTGTCTGTGGGTTCCGGAACCGTACTGCCCCAAAACAGCCAGGCAAATACAAGGAACAAGGCAATGAGCCCGGCTGCAGCCATCAGTATTGTGTTTTTATTTTTCACTGCTATCCTGCTCCTTTTCCTTCACTTCTTCATACGGTGTATTCCAGCGGTGCTGGAACCACAGCCAGTTATCCGGATACGCTTTGATGATCCGTTCTACCGATTGTGTCATCTTCAGGGTCAGATTATAGTCATCCGCTTTCCTGTCGCCGGTGTCTTCGTAGTAAAACGGCTCTTCTACGATTACCTGATGCCCGTATCCATCCGGTTTACGCACGATATAAATCGGAATGCAGGGTGCCTTGAACTTACGGGCAAAGTAGGCCGGGCCGGACGGCGTGGCAGCCATCTTCCCCAGAAACGGAACAAATACGCCCTCATACCCGCCATCCTGATCGGCGATGAGGCCTAACATGCGGCCTTTTTTCATGGCCCGGGCACAGCCTAAAATTTCACTGCTGCCCCGTGCGAAGATTTCCTGCCCTACCCCTCTTCGCAATTCGTTCATAAAATCGGAATACACTCTGTTGGGCTGCGGTTTTTCCACGGCGCTGAGGGGAAATCCGTTCAGCGCCAGCGCAGCTCCCAGCCATTCCCAGTTGTCTATATGGCAGGCCAGCATGACGACACCTTTTTTCTGTTTCAGGGCCTCCCATAAAATTTCCGGATGGTCAAAGGTGACCAGCCCCCGGATGTTATCTTTGTTCAGTGCAGGCATGTACAACATTTCCATGACGGAGATGCCCAGATTGACAAATAACCGCCTGATTGTCTCTTTGGCTTGCAGCCTGCTGTATCCCAGCCGCTCCCGAATCGTTTCTTCCGCGCGGATGCGCTGCTTTTTCGCAATATGCCAATACAGGTGACCCAGGCCTTTTCCTATCTTCACCAACACCTTGTATGGCGTATGGGAAGCCAGCCAGCTCAGTGTCTTCAGAACTGCATATAACATTATTGTCGGTCCTCTTTTCCTTCTTCTGTATATTCTTCCACAATGTCATCCCAGATGCCCCGGGCTTTCAGGATCAGTTCCAGCAGATCCCGCACGGCGCCCCGTCCGCCCTTATGAGGCGTGATGTATTCCACTCTCTGCTTCACGTCCTCTGTCGCGTCTGCCGGCGCCGCAGACAGACCTGCAATCTGTAAGGCCGGCAGGTCGTTCAGGTCGTCGCCCATAAAGGCGATTTCATCTAATGAAACATTATATTTTTCCGCCAACGCCTGCAGCGCTTTCTTTTTTGCTGAAATCCCGGTCATTACGTCTTCCGCAATGCCCAGTTCTTCCGCCCTCCGCTGCACGATGGCTCCTTTGCGCCCGGTGATCACAGCGACGCGTAGACCGTGCCGCCTGGCAGCGGTAATTCCCAGCCCGTCTTTGGCGTTGAACCGTTTGAACAGCTCGCCCTCCCCGCCGATATTGATGCTCCCATCCGTAAGGGTACCGTCCATATCCAGGGCCACGAGTTTTATCTTTTTCGCTTTTTGCTGCAATGCTTCCGGTGAAAGATTCTCTGATGCCATGTCGTATTACTCCGAAATGTATTATGCTGCGGCGGCTGTCACCGCCTGCACAAGCGACGCACTCCCGAAGGGCGCGAGGAACTGTTCGTTAAAAGCCCTTCTGACAATTCTCGAAACAGTTCTTTAAGGCACAGGACGCAACGCAGGACAAAGCCGAAGCGTTTGCGTCGCGCTGTAAAGGCGGTGACAGCGCCGCTATACCACACCCTGCCTTACCAAATCCGTCATATGCAGCAGCCCGATTACATGCCGTTCTTCATCAAGTACAGGCAGCACCGTAATGGGTTTGGGCTTATGACTTTCCATAATGTGCAACGCCTGAGCCGCCAGTTTTTCCTGTGTAATAAACTTGGGCTCCTTCGTCATCAGCTCTGTAACAGGCCGTTTCAGGAAATCCACACCTTTGGACAGGCCCCGGCGGATATCCCCGTCGGTCAGCAGACCGACCATAATATCGTTCTCGTCCACTACGGAAACCGCGCCCAGCCCCTTGTCGGTAATGATAAACAAAGCTTCCGTTACGGTAGCGGTTCCTCTGACCACCGGGTTCTCACTGCCGCCGTGCATGATATCCCCCACCGTAAGCAACAGCTGCCGGCCCAGGCTGCCGCCGGGATGGAACACCGCAAACTGTTTGGAAGTAAAATTATGTTTCCCCATGAGCGCCATGGCCAGCGCGTCACCGAAAGCCAGGGCCGCGGTGGTACTGGAGGTGGGAGCGAGCCCCAGGGGGCAGGCTTCTCTTTTCACGCCCACGTTCAGAACCACGTCTGCGTTTTTTGCCAGGGTGGAATCGGTATTGCCTACCATGGCGATAAGCTTCGCCCCGATCCGCCGCAGGGAAGGCAGTATGTTCAGCACTTCCCCTGTCTCGCCGCTGTTGGACATGGCGATGATCACGTCATCCGCCGTAACCATGCCCAGATCCCCATGGATCCCTTCTGCCGGGTGCAGATAAAAGGAAGGGGTGCCGGTACTGGCCAGGGTCGCAGAAATCTTATGGGCGATGATACCGGACTTTCCCATACCGGTCATGATGACACGGCCCTCGCAGGACAGGATCATATCCACCGCCGCGTCAAAATGCTCGTCAACACGGGGAATCAGATCCAGAATGGCTTCGGCTTCCATCTGCAACACTTTCTGGGCGTCCGTCTCCAGTTCGTTCATGGTTCTTCGTATCCTTTCCATCTTTATTTGCGGATAATCTTATCTATGGCCAGCACGTCTTTCAGCAGCGCTTCCAGACGGTCCAGACGCACCATGTTGGGTCCGTCGCTTAAGGCCTTGGAAGGATCGTCGTGTACTTCCAGGAACAGCGCGTCAATGCCGATTGCCGCCGCTGCTCTTGCCATGTGAGGCACATACTGGCTCTGGCCGCCGCTGCTGGTTCCCTGCCCTCCGGGAATCTGCACGCTGTGGGTAGCGTCCATCACCACCGGGTAACCCAGCTCACGCATGATGGCGAGGCCCCGCATATCGGTCACCAATGTATTGTATCCGAAGCTGGAGCCCCGTTCTGTCAGCAGGATATTCTGATTCCCTGCCGCTTCTATTTTCGCGATGACATTTTTCATGTCCCAGGGCGCCAGGAACTGGCCTTTCTTCACATTGACGCAGCGGCCTGTCTTCGCTATGGCGCAGACCAGATCGGTCTGGCGGCATAAAAAGGCAGGAATCTGCATTACATCCAGCACTTCCGCCGCTTTTTCCACCTGGATGGTTTCGTGCACGTCGCTGATGACGGGCACACCTAATTCTTTTTTTATGGCGGCCAGCTGTTTCAGTCCTTCTTCCAGCCCGGGACCCCGGAAGGAAGTGTGGGACGACCGGTTGGCCTTATCATAGGACGCCTTGAATACATACGGCATACCTAATTTTTCACAGATCCGTTTTACTTCCTGCCCGATGGCCAGACTGTGTTCATAGCCTTCCAGCACGCAGGGTCCGGCAAACAGCAGCATGGGCTGCCCCGGTCCCACTTTATAGGGTCCTACATTGACGATATGCATTACTTTCCTCCCAACAGTTTGTTCACTGCATCCAGATCTTCCTGGGTATCCACGCCGATCCCCCGGAAATCGCTTTCCAATACTTTTATCTTATATCCGTTTTCCAGTACCCGCAACTGTTCCAGGCTTTCCACCTGTTCCAGGGGCGTGGAGGCCATGGCGGCGTACTGCATGAGGAAGGTTCTCGTATACGCGTAGATACCTACGTGTTTGTACACTTTAAACAGCTCCGTTTTGTTCCGGGGATAGGGAATCAGGCTGCGGGAAAAATACAGAGCGTAGCCGTTTTTATCCGTTATCACCTTCACCGCGGAGGGATCGCCGTACTCGCTTTCCTGCATCAGGGTCTTCATGGTGGCCATCTGAAGTTCAGGCTCCGCCTGAAACGCTTCTGCCAGCCTGTCTATGATCTCCGGCGGGATCATGGGTTCGTCTCCCTGCACATTCACAATAACGTCGGCGTCAGGATATTTTTCCGCTACTTCCGCCAGCCGACTGGTGCCGTTGGGATGGTCCTCCCGGGTCATGCAGGCGCTGCCCCTGAAGGCAAGCACGGTATCATACACCCGTTTGTCATCCGTTGCCACTATTACCTCTGCCGGCCTCTTTGCCTTTTTTGCCTGCTCATACACACGCTGGATCATAGGTTTTCCAGCAATCAGCTTCAACGGCTTGCCGGGCAGCCGGGTGGAGGCATACCGGGCCGGGATCACACAGATTACTTTCATGAAAGCATCTCCTTTGCTGCTGCTATGGATTCATAAAACACGATGATTTACGTTATGTTATGTTTATGTGTTTAAGACTCTTTTTATCTCAGGTACTTTACTTTTCTTGTTTTTTCTCTTCAGTACGGTTTCCACTGTTTCTTTCAGTTTTTTGTCAAATGTTTCCTCGTTCCGGGTAATCATGATATCCATGTTCATAACATACAGAGGAATATCCCGGTTGAAGTAAATGAATTCCGTAGGAATCTTTACTGCATCCTTACCGGTAGTGATCAGGGCGTCCGCTTTCAGTTCGGCAGCCCGTTCGCCGATATACTGCATTTCCAGCATACCGTAATCATGGTGGTCCGGGTAGCGGATGGCTTCCACAATATCCAGTCCGCAGCCGGAAACATTCTGTTCAAAGGACGAAGGGTTACCAATGGCCGAGAAGACCATGACCTTCTTGCCTTTTAATTCTTCCAGAGGAATGGGATTCTGCTGGATACCTTTGTACCAGTCTGCTATTTCTACAAACTCTTTGGCGTGATGGATACTCTCCACAACAGGCGCTTTCGTATTATACTGCCGGATATTTTCCATCAGACTGCTCCGGGTCAGCTGGGAACTCTGATCCGATTTGGTAAACAGGAACATATCCGCCCGGTCCAGGTGGCTCAGGGGTTCACGCAGAATACCCCGGGGCAGCAGATTCCCGTTGCCGAACAGATTCAGCGTATCCACCAGCACGATGTCCAGATCCCGGTCCAGCTGCCAGTGTTGGTAACCGTCATCCATGATGATAACTTCGGCATTCAGTTTTTCTACTGCATAACTGCCGGTCACGTCACGGTTCTTACCGATGACTATGGGCACGTCGGGCATCATTTTTGCCATCAGGTAGGCTTCGTCACCAGCCTCGTAGCTGGTCATGAAAATTTTCTTTCCGTCTGATACCACGCCCAAAGGCTTATCCCAGTGGGAACGGTACCCGCGGTTCAGGATTACCACACGGTACCCCATATCTTTGATCATCATGGCTACACGCTGGGCGGTCGGTGTCTTGCCCGTGCCGCCTACGGTAATATTGCCGATGGAAATAACGCAGCAGTCCAGCTTTCGCCTTGACAGAATGCCTGCTTCATACATCCACAGGTTCACCCGGGCACCAAAACCGTAAATATAGGACAGTCCGCGCAGAAATCCTAACAGGATAAAAGCGTACCAGGGACGTTCCGGGGCGTGGGCCAGGTGGAAAATATACTGGATAATAGCTGCGCCGTGTTTCAGACCGCCACCGCCCGCATCGTTAAAGTTACGGGTGTTGACTGGATATTCCTTCGTATAAGCACGGGGAACAGAAGCTTTCTCCAGCAGGTCAGTCAGGTAGTGCATGGTATGAAGGGCAGCGCCCCGGTTTTCCCGGATCACCTGCATGGAGGCATCCCCCATCTGTTTGCGCAGAAAACGATCTCCCGCAATTTGCAGCAACTCTTTCGCGAGCTCTCGGGCATCGTGTACCGTATGCAAAGCGCCGGCCTTTGTCAACAGAGAATAAGAATCCTTGAAGCTGAGCATGTCGGGACCCACCAGGATGGGTTTTGCATGGGCTGCCGGTTCCAGCACGTTATGCCCGCCGTAGCCCTTTGTCATGCTGCCGCCCACAAAGACCATATCGCCTACGGCGTAAATACGGCCCAGTTCACCGATAGTATCAATCAACACCACGGGACATTTCGGACGGGATTCTTTCATATTCTTCAGTTCGGAACGAAAACCGGTCTGGTAACCGAACCTGCCGCTCAACCGTCTGATTTCATCTACCCGGTCAGTCCTGCGGGGAGCTATGACAAGTCTTGCTTTGGGATACTGTTTGCGCAGTTCGGTAAAAGCGGTGAACAAAAAATCTTCTTCCGGTGCATGGGTGGAACCTGCCACGATAACCGGAAACGCATCGTCTCCCAGTCCCAGTTCGGTTTTATAGTTTGCCAGGTCTTCCGGTGTCACTTCCGCATAAGTCTGGTCAAATTTCGTATTGCCGGTTACAAAAATCTTTTGGGGATCCGCGCCCAGATGGGTAATGTAATTGGCATCAATACTGGACTGCATACAGAAACGGCTTACAGTTCGCAGCATGTCACGCCAGATACTGAACAGATACTTGTATGTCTTGACCGATCTTTCAGAAATACGGCCGTTAACCATCATTACGGCAATGTTCCGTTCCCGGATCGCCCGCAGAAAGTTAGGCCATAATTCCGTCTCTACCGGCAGGAAAATACCGGGTTGAATGCGTCGCACAACCGATTCCGCCACCCAGGGCAGATCCAGCGGGAAATAGATGTACCCGTCTGCTTCCGGGATGATCTGCTTTGCCATATCGTAACCGCCCACGGTAAAAGCAGATACCAGCACTTTCCTCTCCGGCATGATTTTTTTTATTTCTTTTACAATCGGACTGGTCGCTACAATCTCGCCTATCGACGCGCCATGGATCCAGATACAGTCAGTATTCATCACATCCGCAATCTCTTCCCTGCGGATCAGCCCCATGCTTTGCCGGAACCGGGTGCTGAAGCCCTTTTCCGTAAGAAGACGGTAAATGCAAAATGGCAGTATCAGGACGAAAAATGCCAGCAGTCCTAAAACATTATAAAGAATATACATCATAGGCTGTAATCAACTCTCTTCCGTATTCGTTCGGTACTGAATCTGATACAGGTGTGCATATAACCCGTTCTTTTCCATCAGCTCATCATGGGTACCGTCTTCCACCAGTTTCCCTTTATCCAGCACAAGGATCCGGTCGGCATTTTTTATGGTAGACAGACGGTGGGCAATGATGATAGAAGTACGCCCGACCATCAGGCGGTTCAAAGCTTCCTGTACCACCCGTTCGCTCTCCGTGTCCAACGCGGAGGTAGCTTCATCCAGAATCAGGATACGGGGGTCCTTCAGAATGGCCCTGGCTATGGCAATACGCTGCCGCTGCCCGCCGGAAATATTCACGCCCCGGTCTCCCAGCATCGTATTATAGCCATCCGGCAGCTCCATGATGAAATCGTGGGCATTGGCCGCTTTGGCAGCCTCCTCGATTTCCTCTTTGGTAGCATCCAGCCGGCCATATAAAATATTATCGTACACCGAACCGTTGAACAGGATGGTCTCCTGAGGTACGATGCCAACCTGATTCCGCAGGGAGTCCAGTGTGACATGCTTTATATCCGTTCCGTCAATGCGGATCGTGCCTGCATCACAGTCATAAAACCGGGGCAGCAGACTGGCAATCGTAGACTTGCCGGCGCCGGACGGCCCAACCAGGCCTACTGCCTGGCCTGGCTCTGCCTCAAAGGAAAGGTCGTGAAGAATCTCATCCCCTTCGTTATACGAAAACGTCACATGTTCAAAACGGACACTGCCGGTCACCGCCGGAAGCGCTTTTGCGTCAGGAAGATCTTTTACTTCTTCCGGCAGATCCATCACATCAAAAACACGCTGGGCCGCTGCCAGAGCTCTCTGGATATTTCCGGTGGTACGGGTAATACGCTTGATGGGGTTGGAAATATTGACTGCATAAGCCAGAAAGGCGACCAGCGAACCAGCTGTGGTATCACCGGCAATCACGTTATTACCGCCGAACCAGAGGATCATGGTCACCCCCAGGGCCGCCACAAACTCAATTGTGGGAGTAAGGGTTGCCATGTATCTGGCATTTTTCAGATTAGCATTAAGGTTCGCCTCATTTTCCCTTTCAAACCTGTCTATTTCATACTGTTCCCGTACAAAAGACTTGACCACCCTGGCAGAAGAAACCGATTCCTGCAGCACAGAAGTGATATCGGCCGCAGCTTCCTGGATCATCCCGCCGGAGCTGCGGATTTTTTTCCCAAAGAAATTCATAAAATACAGAACGACCGGGAAGGTCAGAATGGTAAACAGGGTCAGCTTCCAGTCCAGATAGATCATGGCGCAGACAGAGCCCACCAGAATGATGCTTTCCGTAACCAGCTCAATCGTATTGTCAACCATGGCGCCCTGCAGCGCATTGACGTCATTCGTCACATAACTCATGATGGTGCCGGTCTTGTTCTTATCATAAAAGGACATGGACAGGCGCTGAAGTTTACGGAACACCTCACCGCGGATATCAATGATCACATGTTGTCCCACATAACTCATGAGGTAATTCTGTCCATACAGAAAGATTCCGCGGAGAAAAAAGATAATAACAATACTGACCGAAATCATATTCAGCATATATGCATCTTTGGCAGAAAGAACCTTGTCGATCATATCCCTGAAAATCCAGGGAAGATACAGGTTGCCTGCTGCTGCCAGCATGGTACATACAAGTGCGGCAAAGAGCACATGCAGATATGGTTTGATATAACTTAGAATCCGTTTGTATAAATTCATCTGATCTCCTCACAGATTATGTTTCGGTTTTACCGGACAGGAGATGCTCCCTGCGGTTTTCCCCGGCCATACGCAGCACCAGCTCTGCGACCCGTTTAACCGCACCGGGTTCTCCCAGTTTTTCCTTCACTTCCTGCAGGTCACGCTGCAATTGGGCAAAACGTTCCGGCTCCAGCAGTTCCAGTACCGTACCCGCTATTTTTTCCGGTGTGCAGTCATCCTGCAGCAGTTCCGGTTCAATCAGTCTTCCTGCCACAATGTTGGGCAACCCGATGTGGGGAATCTCCACTACCTGTTTCGCAATCCAGAAGCTGACAGGAGAAGCTTTGTACAAAATTTCACAGCCCAGTCCGCACAATGCAGCTTCCAGCGTAACCGTACCGCTGGTGGCAATGGCAAAATCCGCTGCGCTCATGATATCGTACGTATGCCCTTCGGTCAGTTTAATATCCAGGCCGGCCTGTTTGATTGGCCGTTCCAGCATGTCCCTCTCTATGGTCACAGCCCGCGGCATGGCAAAATCGATGTCCGGGCGTTTCTGCTTCAGAATCTTTGCGGCTGCCAGCATGTCCGGCAACAGCCGCTGTATCTCCATGGCCCGGCTGCCGGGCATCAGCAGGATAAGAGGATGTCCGTTCCGTTTTCCCGCCAAACGTTCTGCTTCTTTACGGGGCAGGGACGGCCTGACCGTATCCACCAGCGGATGGCCTACGAATTCGATGTCCGCCCCATAGGATTTATATAAATCATATTCAAACGGAAAAATGGATGCAATTTTGTCCACTACCTTTACCACGCCGGCAGCCCGGCTGGGACGCCAGGCCCAGGCCGAAGGGGCGATAAAGGAGACCACTTTGATCCCCCGCTCTTTCGCCAGCTTTGCCAGCCTCATATTAAACCCGGGATAATCTATGGTCAGGAGCACATCCGGTTTTCGCCTGTCCATGAGTTCGATAAATGCATTTCGCAGCTTCCAGATATCCGGAAGCCGTTTCAGCACTTCCACAAAGCCCATTACACTGTGGTCTTTGATATCGAACAGCACCTCGCCGCCTGCTTCACGCAGACAGTCGCCGCCCATACCAAAGACTTCCGCCGTGGGCTCCAGTTGTTTAATGGCACGGGTGACGGCTCCGGCATGCAAATCACCGGAAGCTTCCCCCGCAGAAATCAATACTTTGACCATGATACCCCTATGTAACACCGGCAGCACGGGGAATATAGGACACGCAGTCCCTCCCACTGTCAGAGATTATTCCTGACGCAGCCAATACTTACCCATTTTTATACATATTAAATCATCTTATTATAACATAAAAATGCAGCTGAATAAACCTTTCAGCTGCCAATTCCATAAATATTTCATTTTTATTATCCGTTTTGGTTTCTATTTTAGTTTCTATTGAATCTCTGCCACATATTAAACCAATTCCGATTCGCTCATAGATACAATGGTGATTCCTTTTTCTTCTGCCATAGCCAGTGTGCGTTTTCGATCCACCAGCAAGGTCCTGCCCGCTTCAATGACGATACCGGTAGCGCCTGCATGGATCATCGAGGTCAGTGTGGTAGTTCCCACGCTGGGCATATCAAAACGGTTGTCCTGCGCCGGCTTGGCTGTTTTGGCAACCACGACGCCGCCTTTGCCGAGAAACCCGCCCCGTAAAATACAGGCATCCGTTCCTTCAATGGCTTCCAGCGCCATGACCGCCCGGTTCTTCACCACGACCGTCTGCCCGATATCCAGACGCCCCAGCTCCTTGGCCATCCGGAACCCGAAACGCATATCCTCCCATTCCTGTTCTGTGGGTTTCCGTTTCGTCAGCACACCCGGTTCCGGCAGAAGAGGCTGGATCAGCACCGTCTGGTCCATCACATGCATACCCTCATCCTCAATCAGCTTCACAATGGCATTCATGATGGTATCATCCTTCCGGTCCGGAAGGGATGCCAGCACCCGGATGGTAGTCAGATCCGGAATCATGACGCCGTTTTTGTACAGCACTTCTTTCGTAACCTTGCCGATCATGGTTACGTTTTTTACATCATGCTGTTTCAGCGTCTGCAAAATCTTTCCCACTTTTCCAACATTGATCGTATAGAATACATCTGCATTTTCCGGCAGTTCCGGATCCGTATCCGCAACCACTGCAATTGCCACGACCTTATAGCCCAGCTTTTTTGCAGACTGCGCCACATCTACCGGCAGATGACCGATGCCAGCCAGTAAGCCCAAGGTTTCCATATATGTACCGTCCGTTCATAAGTTAAAGGCAGCGAAACGAACCGCTGCCTTCTTTTATTATACCATAAATTGTCTTGCTGCTGTTTTATTTCCGGGTATGGATGATACCCCGTTCCGCATTGCGCAGGAAACGCATCAGATGTTCAACCGGCTCGCTGCTGTCCAGCTCCTGTTCCATGGTGGCTACGGCTTCTTCCAGCGAAAGGCCGCTGCGATACAGGATACGGAACGCTTTTTTCAGCTGGGTACGAATTTCCAGCGGTACCCCCGCCCGGGCCATGCCCACGCTGTTCAAACCTGCCACGAAAGCAGGGTCTCCGGCTACCAGCATAAACGGCGGGATATCCTGGGATATGCGGCTCATACCGCCCGCCATGGCGTTCCGACCGATACGGCAGAACTGATGGACAGCAGCCAGACCACCGATGACCGCCCGGTCTTCTACTACCACATGACCCGCCAGCGTCGCCACGTTGGACATGATCACATTGTTGCCCACGATACAGTTATGGGCAATATGGGTATACGCCATCATGAGAATATCATTGCCGATGCGGGTCTCATTTCCTTCCCCGCAGGCACGGCTTACGGTGACGCATTCACGGAAAACGCCGCGGTCACCGATGACCGTATGGCTTCGTTCTCCCTTAAATTTCAGATCCTGCGGTACACTTCCGATGGAAGCGCCCGGGAAAAACTTACAGTCTTTTCCAATGGTGGTGTATGGATGAATCACTACATGCGGACCCACAATGCAGCCATCCCCCAGTACCACGTCATGTTTAATTACTGCATACGGACCAATTACTACATTTTTACCAATCTCCGCGCCTTTTTCAATGATTGCGGTTTCATGTATCTTGTGTAATGGTGTCACTACCGATGCCATTCTCTCACTCCCCCGCAGCCAGACTGGTATCCGGTTTCACCCTTTCTGACTGCAAAACCTTTTTATACCACATTTATACAGGATGTGATTTAACTACCCTGTACAGTTACAGTAGCACTTTACAAAATATATTCCCAAAACAGCTTTATTTTTCACTCCCAGAAAATGCAATTATTCGGTTCTATTTTCTTGTTATGGTAAAATATACTAAGTTTAAAGAAGGATCTTACTCTTTTTCTTTGGTTTTCTCTGTTTTTCATATAAAGTTAAATGTATATTACGCTTTGTATGATAAAACAGCCCTGCTTTTCACTTTAAACTATTCTGCTTTATCTTGCAGCGAGAAGAAGCAGTCGCATTCACAGGCCGGTTCGTCATTAACCTTTCCTTCGCAGTGGATCACACCCATATTGCCGTGAATCTTCACTACTTCCGCACGGGTCACCACCTGATCGCCGGGAATTACCTTTCTGTGGAACCGAACTTTGTCAATCTTGGCAAATACGGCAATCTTGCCCCGGTTTTCCGGCGGATACAACATAGCGACCCCTCCTACCTGCGCCATGGCCTCAATAAGCAATACGCCGGGCATGATAGGATCATTGGGGAAATGCCCCAGAAACTGTATTTCACCTACCGTAATATTTTTTACGCCCACTGCCCATTTCATAGGCTCCAGATCCAGGATCCGGTCTACCAGCAGCATGGGAAAACGGTGCGGCAGAATCTTTTTGATTTCAGTAATATCCAGTGTAATAGCCATTATTTACCCTCCCTGTACGCGATAATCTGTTTTGCTAACTGCGAATTGTAGGAATGTCCTGATTTAACTGCGATAATATGCCCTTTCCATGGGCCGATAAGGGACATATCCCCTAATACATCCAAAATTTTATGCCGTACCAGTTCATCCGGGAAACGGGGTACGGAAAGACATTTGGTATCGTCATACACCAGCGCGTTTTCCAGATTGCCCCCCAGTCCCAGGCCCATCTTCCGCATCTGCTCCACTTCATGCATGAAGCCGATGGTACGGGCCGGCGCTATTTCTTTTAAAAAAGTTTCTTCGTCCAACAGTACATCATAATACTGGGTCCCAAGCAACGGATGGGAATTAACGGAAGTAAAGGAAACGCGTGTCCCGTCATAGGGCAGCATAAGTAAAAATTTATCTCCGTCATACACAGAGAAAGACTTATCCACCACATATATCTTTTTCTCTGCGTCCTGTTCTTTACGGCCCGCTTTTTGCACCAGCTGTGCAAACACAAGACCGCTTCCGTCTGTGACCGGCGGTTCCGGCGCATCCATCCTGATCCGGCAGTTATCGACCCCCATCGCAAAGAGGGCTCCCAGCAAATGCTCCACCGTAAAGACCTGGGCTCCGTTTTCACTCAGGGTAGTGGCTTTCAGTGTGGAAGTCACCAGTTCCGCCCGTGCATGGATCTCCGGCTGCCCCGGCAGGTCCGTGCGGACAAATACGATACCGGTTCCCGGTTTTCCGGGCTGCAACGTCATGGTCACGTCTTTCCCGGAATGCAGCCCTATACCGGAATACGTCACCTCAGTTGCCAATGTTACCTGTTTTTCCATATACGTTTCCTCAGCATTCTATTTTTTTGAAGCAAAGCGTGCCTCGCCATCTTTCCACCGGTCATGAACCCAGAACCACATAGGCGGATTACTGCGGATCTCCTGTTCCAGAATTGCTATCAGCTTTTCCGTAACCTGATAGAGATCCCTGTCTTTATCCTTTGTTTTTTCCGCATATATAGGAGGATAGATTTTAGCCCGGCAGCTGCCGTCCGGATCATAATGCATAAAAATCGGCAGAATCGGGCAGCCAAAGGTACGGCTGAATACCGCAGGGCCAGACGGCGTGATCACTTCTTTGCCGAATAAATTAATCGTTACACCGGTATCATTGGTATCCTGGTCAAAAAGGATGCCCAGCAAGTGTTTTTCCTTCAGGTACCGGCCCATGGCCAACACCCCTTCCCTGCCTTCGTTATAGGCAACCTTCTGCCTGACAAGTTCCCGGTATTCGTTAATAAAACGATCCATGGCACTGTTGTTCTGTTTTCTGGCTATACTCAGCATAGGATAGCCGTGCAAAGCAACGTCAGCTCCCAACAGTTCCCAGTTTCCGAAATGGCCGGTGCACATCAGGGCACCTTTCCCCTTTGCATACGCTTCTTCCAGATATTCAAGGCCATCTGTTTTTACAACACTTTGAATCGTTTCACCGGTAAGCAGAGGAAAACGCAGTACCTCTATGACCATGCGGCCAAACTTGACCACGCTCTGAACCGCGATTTTTCGGGCTTCTTCCTGTGATACATGAAGACATTCCTGTACATTGGCCGCCGCCATCTGCATACGCCATTCCGGCACAAAAAACAGGGCTATCCTCCCCAGAACATTGCCAAAAGCCCGGCCCACACTCCAGGGAAGCAGACAAAACACTTTGCTGATCAGCTTCATTACATAATAAACAAGCATATATTCTCCGGATTATTTTTCTTTTTTCAGTTCCCCGATTTCCTTTTGCAACGCTTTTACGGTTTTCATCAGCTCGCCGATCTTACGCAGCTTCGACTGCTGCCGCAGCCATTCCACATGGGACATCTGCGGAAAGCCTGCCAGGATCTGATTGTCCCCCACATTACCGATCACACCGCAGCGGGCCGCTATTGTATTATTATTACCAATCGTAATATGACCCACCGTCGCAGACTGGCCGCCAAAAGTATTATTGTTACCGATCGTTACGCTTCCGGGAATCCCCACCATCGCTACAAACAGATTGTTTTCCCCGACCACATCGTTATGCCCCAGATGTACCAGATTATCCAGCTTGGTCCCATTGCCCACGACTGTACTGCCTACCGTCGCTCTGTCGATGCAGGAATTGCAGCCGATCTCCACATCATCGCCCAGTACCACATTACCGGTCTGCTGCACCTTATTATGCTTTCCGTTATTGGTAACAAAGCCGAAACCGTCACCGCCGATGACGCAGCCGGACTGCAGTATATTTCGGTTGCCGACGATGCAGTTTTCCCGTACAGTAACGTTGGGATAGATTACACAGTCATTGCCGACTTTGACATGACGGCCAATATACGCATGGGCATAGATTACCGTATTATCCCCGATTTCCGCGCCGCCTTCCACAACCGCAAAAGGCTGAATCGCAACATTTTTACCAATGCAAGCATCCTCCGCCACGTAAGCCAGCGGGCTGATTTCACGGGCCACCTCTTCCCGGGGGCGGAACAGTTCCAGCAGTTCGGCAAAAGCCTGCTTGGGATTGCTGACCCTGATAACAGGGCGATCCAGTTTTCGGTCTTCCGGAGCCAGTATCATAGCACCGGCCCGACTTTTATGGCAGAACTCCACGTACGGCGGTATGGCAAATGAAATCTCTGTAGGCCCCGCTTCCACCAACCCGTTTACACCGGTGATACGCAGCGCAGGATCTTCATTCTCCAGCGTACCGTGTAAGAAATCCGCCAGTTCCTGCAGCGTTTTTTCCATAATCCTTACAACCCCTTGTATTTATTATCATAGAACAAGTAGTTATGATACTTTTGAAATGAAAAAAGCGGACGGACGAAAATCCGCCCGCTATGGGTGATACAAAAATATGGTTTTCTAAATGATCACTGACGGGTTTTCTTCTCGCCAAGACCCGCATTATTTCATCTTTTTAATCACTTCATCAGTCACGTCCACACCGCCGGACGGAACAGCATCTTTGATCAGGACAGCGCTGAGGTTCTTCTCTTTGGAAATTTCCGCCAGCGCGGTTTCCAGGCTGGCCTTTAATTTAGACTGCGCCTCCGAAGAAGCCACCTGCATCTGCGCAGATTTATCCTGTACGATCTTTTCCGCCTCTTCCCGGCTCTTGCCCGCGGTTTCCTTCTGCATCTGGTCCTGCAGTTCTTTCGCTTTCTTCTGTAAATCTTCTTTAATGGTCTTTACAGCCGGCGCCTCAGCTTCCACTTTTTTAATATCCACCACGCCAAACGCTGCGTTGCGTCCGCTGCAGCCAAATGCCAGCAATGAGCAGGCAATCATCAGACAAGCCAAAACTTTTTTCATGTTAATCAGTCATCCTTCCCGTAATCGTTTTTTATAATAAAAAAATTATTTGCTTTTATCGCCCACCGGAGCGCCTGCAGCCTTCTTATTTAACGCTTCTGCTGCTTTTGTCCGGAGTTCCAGTTTCTTTAACCCGGCAATCACATCTTCGGTTATATCGTCTGCGGAAACATTCGTACGGTATTTATGGAAAACAACGGAGTAGCCTCTTTCTTTGGCAAGTTTTGCAACCACACTTTCCATGTCTTTTTTTATCGCTGTTTCCATCGTTTCGATAGCCTGCTGCTGTTTATCCAGTTCCTCATCGACTGTACCCAGCAGTTCTTTCAGCGCAGCCGGAACTTTTTGCAAAGCCACATCGTCTTTGCCCGAATCCTTTTTCATTTCTGCTCTCATCTGGGTCTGCAGCTGGAGAGCATAGGCATCCAGGCGTTGCTGCATAGCTTTTACATGCGGTTCCATCCGCTGATTGACCAGCCCGAACTTATGCTGCATCAGCAGCATCCGGTCACTGTCTCTTTCCGCCTGCACAGCCTTCAGTTCCGCTTCCACCTTTTTGCGTTCTTCCGGAACCATACGGACGGTATCCAGCTTCAGGCGCAGGTTAAATAACCGCAGCCGGTAATGTTCATTCAGCTTCTTTTCTTCTTCAGCCAGTTCCCTGTCTATCTCATCTGCAATCTGATTGCTCAGTTGCTTCAGCTTTTCCTGTTCCGCCGTTTGCTTTTCCATCATGCGGGTCATGAAATCAGCAGAAAAGAAACTCTGTCTGCTGTTCTGTTTCAGCTGGTACAGCTTCGCCAGATTGCTCATCCGGGTCTTTCCGATAATTTCCTGTTCTCTGCGCTTATCCAGAAGCAGGCTGTACTCTTCCTTCAGCTTTTGCAAACGGCCATGCTGCGGATGTTCCTGCAGCACCTTATCCCAGTTTACAACTGCAATCTTTTCTCCGCCTCCGATTTTGCCGCAGGCCGAAAGCATCAGCGCCAGAACTGTAAAGACAATCAAAAGCCAGCGCATCATGTTTCCTCCTTCAGCAATGGAAAATGAGGCTCCTGCAGAGCCTCATCTCATGCGTGATCATTTTTTCGGATTCTGCAATGCTTTGGCTACTTCATCCGTAATATCCGTCCCGCCATATACTACGGTGGCTTTATCAACAACAACCTTCAGGCCTTTTTTATCCGCAATCTTTTTAATGGTATCGTTGATATCCTTCAGCAACGGATCCATCAAGTCCTTTTCCTTATTGGCCAGACGCTCCTGAAGCTGTTTGTAATACCGTTCTTTTTCTTCATCATTCATGTTCTGGCTGTTGTTATCAAATTCTTTACGGGTATCAGCAATCGCTTTCTGCATATCGCTCCGAATCTGTTCCAACCGGGGGGACTGGGAGACCAGAACCTGATAATTGACCACTCCGATAGCGGATTCACTGGACGCGGCGGAAGCCACGGCGCTGCCAAACCCGCCGGCACTCATCGCCAGTGTAAAACAGCCGATGACAAAAATAGCCGCAACAATCAGAGATATTGTTTTGACATTTTTCGGATTACGCAATTTTTCCATCATAATAATAGTTACCTGCTTTCTTAAAAAATTTTTACTTATTAATTATACCAGTCTGTACCGGTACTTTCAACAATAAACCAAAGATTTCACAGATTTCCAACAATTCGGAAATACGACTTATTGGTAGAATAGACATATTCACCGCTCAGGAATTCGTGGATCCGGTACCGGACTGCATACTCGTTTTCCTTGGTATTCCCGAAATGCTCATAGCGGAAACGCCATTTAGGAGTGAAATCATACTCAAAACGGTATATATTGGCATCCGCTGGAATACGGCGCATATAAGACAAGGTCGCCTTACCCCAGTGATAGGCATAACCGGCATTGAAATCCCATTTCACATGTTTCAGATCCACACCTGCTTCACCGAAGATCTCATCCCTGCGGGAAATAAACTTACCGATATGGGCACGGCCGGACAGATTATGGTCTTTACGCCCTATATCCCCGTATCCTTCAAACCAGATTTTATATTCATCGGATTCCAACAATAATTCCACCTGGGTTTCCGGCCCGGGATGTATGATCACCTGCGGTTGAAGATGATGACGCCTGACCTGCGGTTCTTCTGACAGCTCCTGAAGCAGCCGTTCGGCCATCACTTCATGATTTGTCTCCAGGCAGGAAACCGGCAACCCCTGCAGGGATTTTGCCTTATCCGCATATTTATACTTCAGCTGCATCAGCAGGATATTCGGAATAGATCTGGAAATCATACTGTACTCTACAGAACGCACCAGTTCCCCTACAGGATAGATGACGACCTGCACCAGCGCACTTCCGTCCTTCGTGGTCAGGTCCACTGCCGCCTTGAAATCAGGCAGAGCCTTTTCCACGCAGCTTTTCACCTGGCCCCGGAGAATTCCTCCTGCCCAGTCGGCAGCGTCCAGGGAAGCGCCCTGCAGCGTTTCCTGAAGCTGTTCTTTCAGAGCCGGAATCTTTTCCTGCAGAATTGCGGAAGCAAAGGGGCTGACACCGGAAAATTGTATATCCACGTCGACCAGTTGTACTGTCTGCGCCCAGGGGGCAACAGAAAATGCTAGATTGACCGCCGTACCCTCCGGCTCATGTACTACGGAAAGAAGGACACGGTTCGTCTGGTATCCGGTAATGACACGGTCGGATATTTCCGACAGCAGATGCTCATACCCGGATCGGTCAGCCATAATGAATTCCGAGTCCCTGCTGTTAAACAGCTGGGAGGCTACCACCTGCATGCTGTCTTCCATCTTGTGAAGCAGGACGGGGCTGGTTTTCCCCGCCTCGTCACGGATGGTCACATTCACTTTTGTTACCGGCGCGGCCAGGATACATTCCGTCCACAGCAGGCACACCAGAAACAAAATTGCTGTTCTCAACATGATGATCAGAACTGTCCGCCAAAGCTAAAGTGGAAGCGGCTGCGCTGCTTTCCTTTACCCCAGTCAAGCTTGATCGGTCCTAACGGTGAATTGATTCGCAGGCCAATACCATAACCGGATTCCATCAGACCCAGATCAAATTTTTTCTGGTCCCGTTTATCCCACGCATAACCGATATCGTAGAAGATAACGCCCTGTACTTTTTTCCGGATTGGGAAACGATATTCTGCAGTACCCCGAAGCATGCTGTTGCCCCGGAACTGATCGTCCTTGTAACCGCGCAGGCTGTCGCCGCCGCCTACTGCAAACCGCTGGGACAGGGGCATGTCTCCCCAGGCGTAACCGGCTGCCAGATCAAAAGCCAATACTCGATCCCGTTGCATCGGGATATAATACCGATAGTTTACTGTAATCTTTTCGAACTTAAAATCACCGCCCAGGCCGGCCCATTCAAACGTATAGGAATTCCGTTTGCCGGCATGGGGATCGTAAATGTTGTCCCGGGAGTCATACACGCGGGAATATGTGATACTGTTGGTCGTACCAAAGTTTTCGTCACGGCGTTGCTGCGCAGTAGCCGGCCACTTGTCCTTATATTTATAATACTTGCCGCCCGGCTCTAATTCCTTGTCAAAAGACTTCTCATAATATTGCATGTTATATCCGCCAACCCGTTCCACATATTTGTCATTACGATGCTTCAGCGTGATTGAATGCCGCACAAACTCACCCTGTGGACGGCCGAGGGTAATTTCCTGCCCTACGCGCTTCTTGTCATATCGGGCAAGCTCATCGCCTTCACGGTCATAGTCAGCCGTTTCATTGGTGACATCATACAGCGCGATGCCTAATGAAGTTTCCTTTTTGTCCAGCCATGGCTTCCGGTACACCAATTCGTAGTTCTTATTGTCCGCGCCTCCGAATTCCCAGCGAAGCAGAATGCTGTCACCGGTACCCCGCAGGTTCTTGTCGCCGACCGAAATCATACCGACAAAGCCGTCCGCGTCACTGTAACCGGCGCCAATACCAAAGGTACCGGTATTCATCTCCACCACATCGATTTCCATTTCCACTGCGTTGGGCTGACGACCGGGATTCAGCTTCATATTAACATCTTCAAAAAATCCCAGGTTCTGGATTCGGTTCAGAGAACGGCGGGCCAGGGTCGAATTGAAGGGCTCTCCTTTTTTCAGGCGGATCTCCCGTAAAATAACCTTATCTTTTGTTTTTTTATTACCTTTAACCTTAAAGTCCTCTACAATCCCTTCATTGATTGTAATGGCCAGAACACCGTCAGGCATAAAACGGACATCCGTGATACGGGCAAGGATATAGCCGTCTCTCTTATATTGTTCTTCCACAAAACTCAGTTTCCGGTTGGAATCCCGGATGTTGACGATCTTTCCTTTCGGAAGGTTCACGATCTGACGGATTTTATCGGTAGATACCTTGGTATTTCCTGTAACCTCCAGATGATCGAATTTCGGATTTTCCTGCACATGATAAGTAACCTGTACGCCTTCCGGTACCGCCTGGAACGAAGGCTGGATCTCATAAAACCATCCCATGCCATAGATGGCCTGCATATCCCTTGAAATATCCTCTTCTGTCAACGGCAGGCCCGGTTTGCTGTAAACAGCTCTCAGAATATCTTCTGAGGGAACCTCTGTATTTCCTTCTACACTGATTTTCGTAACCGTTTTATTAAGATACGGAGCCAGCTCATTTTCTGCTTCGCCCCGAACACCGATATCCTGACCGGGAATCGGACTTTCCCTGGGAGGGAGATTTAACCGGTTTGGCCTGGATGCCGTCCCTGCTGTACCACTTCCCTGTGCCGGAGGCACATCTTCCTTTTTACTGGTTGTGGAGACAGGTTTCTTTTTCAGTCCGATGGTATCTGACACTGTCGTTGTTGTTTCCGCAAACACCGGACTGGCTACCAGCATGGCTGCCAGCAAACCGACAGTTATCTGCTTTTCAAAAGCATGTTTCATAATATCAATAAACCTCCCTGTAACGTTAGAAATCTGAAATTATTTGTAACTTAACTAATATATTATACACCTTACGGCGGTGAAAACCAAATCTTTTTATTCAAATTACCGTATATTTCCCAATTCCTGCCTGCCGGAACGGATCAACTGACGCATTTGTCCGGCCGAAAGACGGACTCCCGCATCTCGGTTCCCGGCTTGCTGCGGCGTTGGAACAGCAGCCTGCGCCGGCACATCCGGTTTTTCTTTTTTCACCGGTTTCTGTTCAGGCACAGCAACTGAAGAAGCATTATTTTGTTGGGAAACAGATAGTTTCTTATCCGCGCCTGTCGTACTGTCTTTTTTATCTGCCATTGTCGGTCCCTGTAATCCAGCGGCGTTCGTGGTGTTTCCTCCATACGCAGAAGCCCACCACCAGCCCAGACATCCGGAGGCCAGCACCAGAACAGCAAAACAGGCCGCCAGCGTATGACGGGTCCAGGAAATTCCCGGGCGTTTCTGCCGCAGATTATCCAATTCTGCTTCTGCCAGCATCAGGTCCAGTTCGCCCCGAACCTCCTGGTTACTGCGGAAACTGCGCTCCGCATTATCCAGACTGGCCCGTGCATTCCGGATACGGCTGCAGACAGACCGGCTCTGAGTCATATGGTTACACCTCCAAACTTACATATGATTATATATAATCTGAATAAACTTGGCAAATTAACTTGTAAAAAAGTAACGAATTTTAATCTTTTTTATGGTTTTTCTGTCGTTATCTCTGTTTTTTACCCGGATACAACTTCTTTTCTTTATATTTTGTAACAACATGAAAACACAACACATGCACTGTATAACTATTTTTTAAAATCCCGCATAAACCGGGACAACATTCCCCGTATTCTGCGCACTCCCTGTTTTTCAAGGCGATAGATGTGCCCAGGCGTTACCTTAATATCTGCAGCCAGAACCGAAGGCGTCTTATTTTCCAGAAAAATCCCCTGTAAAACCTGCTTTTCCTTTTGCGGCAGCCGGTCAATCGCCTGAGAAACACGACTGGATACGGCATGGCGTTCCGCCACTTCTTCCGGAAGCAGCTGCAGACCGGGGATAAATTCCGCCAGACTCCAGCCTTCTGCCGTTTCTCTATCCAGCGACAACTCATCACGGGAAAATTCCCGGTTCATAAAGTCACACATCCGGCCCCGGATACGGTGAACCGCATACAGGCTGAATGCGACGCCTTTCGTATAGTCATAACTCTCTGCAGCCTCCAAAAGACCAACCGTGCCTTCCTGAATCAGCTCCAGGGTAATCTCTTCCGGCATATGGAACTGAACCGCCGTTTTAAACACCAGCGGCTGATAGGAGCTGATCAGTTTCTGATGGGCCGCCTCGTCACCTTCTTCTTCACGGATCCACAGTTCTCTTTCTTCTTCCGGGGAAAGCATCTTTATTTTCTTCAGCTCTGTAAGATATTGCTGTAACATAGTTGCCCCTCTCTGTTCAGAATGTAATACGATATTCCACGCTGTACCTTCTGTCATGATTTTCGTCCTGGGAAAGTGTAATATTCATGTGCTCGGTAAGCCGATACTGTGTGTAAATATTATCATGCTTTCCGTCAAAACTTCTAGTATACCCGATTTTCCAGCGTTCCGTCAGATTCTTCGCAATCAGGAAATTATACTGTTCCTTTTCATCTTCCGTCAGTTCACGGTTAATCCCACTGTACAGATCCACACCGTTTTCAACCTTTCCGACATAGACACGGAATTCATCGATGCCCAATGCCTTCCGGATCGTCTGCTCTACATCGCCTAACAGCCCGGTTTCCAACCCTGCAATCAGAAGGTTATGCATATCCTCATTGGTAATATCATCACTGCCGGCCGACGTACGCTGCAGTGTCAGCATACGGACGATTGCATTCTTTGACAGATATGGATTCGACTGCAGTTTCATATTCAGATTCTCTTTGTTCAACGAACCGTCAACCTGGAGCGCGATCCGGTAGCGGCTGAATTTCGTATTTGCAGCCAGCTTCACATTAGGCAGGAAAGTACCCGATTGGGACCATCGCAGAGAACCTTTGTCAATTTTGAAACGGGTCCTGAGATAAGTCACGGTTCCTCTATCCGTATCAATACCTCCGCTGACCCTTGGGAAAACTGTACTGCCTTCCGCCTTTACGGCGCCCTTCAGCCACAGGTCATACAAATATTTGTTATACAGATGTACTTTGGGCCCCAGGTTGACAGCCACATTCAGGCCGAGATTGGAGCTTCCTTCTCCCAGAGACGGAACGGTAGGCATATTTACCGTCACGTCATCCAAGGTGATATCTGCTGCAATTTTAGGGCGCCAGCCTTCCTTCATGCCTGATGGGGCCGGTGCATTTTTGCCGGAAGACTCCGGAACATTGGTCTGTTTTTGCAGAAGGCGCAGGGGAACCCGGTAATGTTCCGGAGATATAGCAAAGGAACCGTTAATACGGCCTTTAAAAATCGCCGAATCGATTTCTGCATTTTTCGCCACGCCTTTGAACAAATAGGACTGTTCATCGGCAGCCCTGAAATCATAACTGCCGCTTCCTTCCAGCGTACCCTTGCCCAGTATGGCGGAAATCTGTTCCACCTGGACCCGGCTTCCGCTGAATGTCACTTTCAGGTTGACCTTGTCTATCAGTGTATAAATATCTTTCAGCTTCAGACATCCCTCTACAACTGAAAGAGTACCAAATAACTGCGGTTCATCCAACGTACCGGTTATGGTAACGATCCCTTTTGCGTCCCCGACACCCCAGTCTATGCTGGGATGCGCTCCAAAAACCGCCAGGCTTGCCTTATTAAAATCTACCTTTACATCCATCTGAGCATTGGGATTTTTCCGGTTCGCCTTTGCGCGGAACACATCCACCGGGATCCGTCCGGCAGCTGTCAGTTTATAAACATCCTGTTCCGCAGAAACCTGGGACAATGTAATGATGTCATTGTTCAGAACAAAGTCGGCAGATGCCCTGTCAAACGCAACGTCCTCCAAACTTCCCTGCACAATTTGTACAGAACCGTTTCCTTTTAGTGTATCCCAGGGTCCTTCCACCTGTGCTGTCATATTTAACGAGCCGGCAAGTACCGCCGGTTTCTGCATAAACGCTGTCAGGATAGCCGGATTTGCATCCACCGCATGAGCCTGCATATTCATCGTCTTTTTGCGAAGATCCATTGTGCCGCGGAGGACAATCGTTCCTTCCTGGAAAAAGGCTCTGTCTTCCTGCAGCCTGATATTCTCAACCGTCAGAAGTCCTTTGTTAAGCCGGGCTTTTAAAGCCATCTGGTCATACTTTACCCCGTTAACATCCAGGTTATACCCCCAGAAATCTGCCACGGTATCCGCATTGGGGCCGTTAAACTCCAGCGTGCCGGCCACCAGTCCCTTAACAGGGAAATCGACCCTGGTCATCTTCAGGATATTCTGCAGATCGCCATACATGATTCCCATTTTGCCCCGCAAATCCCGCTGCGGAATATTCAGGCTCAGATCTATCATATAAGCGGAAGTCAGTCCATCCGTATTGACCTGTTCGCACTCCCCTTTTAATGAATTGATATCATCTCCATTGCTGACCAGAATGCCTTTCAGATTTTGAACCGGTACTGTATTGATAAAAAATTCTTTGCTGGTGACATCCCCGGCAAATAACGGTTTTTTTACCGTTCCGGACAAATGTCCTTTAGCAGAAGCGTACCCTGCCAAAGCCACGTCATCTTCCCGTATCGGAAGGCGGCTCAAATCCACATTGGCAGCCTCTGCCTGAAAATCCAGGTTCTGATCCGCATCCATGATACCATGCAGCTTCAGGGTTGCGGATAAGGCCTTTACGACAATATTATCCAGTCTCAGGGCGCCCTGGTGATAATAATACCGGCCGGTAACGGAATCTATCAGATAGCCTTTCACACTGCCGTCGGACATATCTACATCCCCCTGTACACCGGGGTCAGACAAGGTACCCGTGATATGCATGCGGTTCGTCAGATTTCCGGTTGCAGCTACTGTTTCTTTCAGACCTGCTGCCGCCAGCAGCGGTTCAATACGAACTTTTTCCGTATCAACAAGCAAATCCAGCCGCGGTTCTTCCCCCCGCAGATCGACGGTACCGTTTGCTATATGGCTGCCCTGATCCATGGTCAGTTCATAATCCTGAAATTCCACCACATTATCATGCACGGTAACATAACCGGATCCTTTTTCCAAAAACAGCTCCCGAACCGAAGTCTGCTGAAGCTGCACGGGACCTTCAAAATTAAACCGGCTTCCCTGACCGTACAAATGATACGAAGAAGAAACAAGCCCGCTTCCCTCCTGTCCGGCCACAGCCAGCACCGGAGCCAGCGGCATGGAAGTCATCCGCCCCTGCAAATCATACACGCCGTCAAAGGATACATTTCCGGTGGCCTGCAACGCCCCGCTTTCCGCAAAAGCAGAAAACGTACGAATGTCCACGCCTTCGTTGGTCACATCCGCATCAAAGTCCATCACATTAAGCACGGTGTCCCTCCATTGCAGGTTCATCGTGTTCGCTGCCACATTCACATTCAGTTTTCCATCTTCCTGCTTATAGGTACCGCTGCCGGCCAGCGCAGCATTCAGCAGGAATTTTTCTCCATTGATTTGTTCGCCGTCAAGCGTCACCTTACGGATATCTGCAGTTCCTGTCAGCTTCCCGGATTCTAATTCATATACGCCCTGACCGCTGATCCTGCCCCCCCTGTACGCAGCGCTGAAATAATTGATTGCAGCCTTATTCCCGGCCATTACGGCTTCCGCTTCAATATTTGTGAGGGTTTCGCCCTCATACGAAACCTTCTCTGACCGTAACGAAAGATGTCCCTCCGGATTATCCAGGTCATGGATATCCACGGTACCGGAAAGAACAGCGGTCTGCCCGTTGATGCTTACCTGCAGCTGATCGGTCGAAATTACATGGTCTGCCGAAGACACCGCACCCGTGATTCGGAACGGCACATCCTGATCCTTCATCTGATAGCTGCCCCGTATATCCCGCAGGTTCATTTTACCTTTCAGTACGGTATTTTTTCCATCGTTGCTCCATTCTCCGTCAATATCGGTAACCAGACCGGCAGCACCTTTAACCTGTCCATACCGTAACGCAAGCGGATGATAAGGGGCCAGATCCACCCCGTCCGACTTCATGACGATTTTTCCGATTCCCTTATTGTCGATACTGCCTAAGACCGTTGCGGGCTCCATCCCCGGAGCGCTTACCTTAAAATTCAGATCAAACGCCGGATTATAACTGCCATCTACACTGCCGTCGATCTGATATTGCCAGGTTCCCTCCGGCAGCTGCACCACGGCAGTCCCCTGTTTTATGTTAATTTTCCCGTAAAACGGGGTCGTCTCAGACTGGGACGGTTTCAAAAGCTTTTCATAGTTCCAGCTTTCATCTTTGCTTTGGATAATATAAACAGTCGGCTTTTCCAGCTCTATCAAAGAAACTGCTTTTTCCAGCCCGGAAAATGCTTTGAACGGATTGACCGACACGCGGATTTCCGGTACGGTTGCAACATTCTGTTGCTTCTTGTCTCTGACCGTTACATCCCTGATCAAAAGCGTATTACTGCCGGGCCAGGTAATGGGACCGATCTGTACCGAGCCATTCACATAATCCGCTGCCAGCTTTTCCGCGTAAGGACCGGCCTGCTGCAGCAGACCTGGCAGCACGATCTGTGTTGTACCTAAAAACAAGGCGCAAAAAAGTACTGCAATGCCTGCAATCCATTTTGCCAGACGATTCATCGTGTATTCGCGCCTCCGTTAAATTACATGGTTTTATGGATAGAATATTAAGCATATTACTCGAAAACAATCCCGTACATTTCAGGATCGTTTCGATGCATAATTATATAAAACGAGTGATATAAAAACACTATTATCCCATATTAAAATAATTATAGCAGAAAACCCGCGGAATTACAGTATTTTTTTGTATCGCTTCTGTGAATTTTTCCAGCAGAACAACAGGGTTACAAACATTTTTTCAAAAAAACTGTTGGCCGGTGATCATCCGAAAATGAAATCGCAGCCAACAGTCCGTGTATCCAACATCTTTCAAATCAGTCTGATACGGTTATTCAGTTTTTCTTTTTTGCTGCCGACGCAGCTTTTCGCCGTTCTGCCCGGGCTTTTTCCAGCGTCTTCACCGTTTCTTTAATCGTTTTGTCGGAATCCGTAGCTTCTACCGCTGCATTATACACGGCTTTGGTCGCTTTATAACGTTCGCCGTAGGGCAGGTATTGGTAATCGGAAGGACGGGCTTCAATACCCATGGCGGTATCCAGCGCCACTTTGGCAAGGTTATAGTCGTACAAGGATGTGTTGAAATTATTCCGGGCCTGATGGAGTGCTACCTGCGCGTCCAATACGTCCGTGTTAGTACCTACGCCCGCCTCATAACGGACCTGGGCGATATGGTAATCTTCCTCTGCCTTGGATACGGCAACCTGGGTGGTAGAAATCCGCTTTTCCGCTTCCCGCAATGTGTTGTAGCAGTTCCGCACATCCAGTTCTACGTTATCCGTATCCTGCCGATAGGATTCCTTGGCAACCATCAGATTCGCCTTGGCTTTCGCCACATTCGATTTCGTTATTCCACTATCAAATACATTCATATCAACTCTAAACCCTGTACTCCAACTTGAATTATCATTGCCAGGCCAATGACCATCGTGCCAACTATTAGAAGCAACACCTGTCACCGACGGAAGCCAACCAGCTTTAGCCCCGTTCAACGCCGCCTCTGCCGCTTTTACCTGCAGACGGCTTTGCTGCAGGTCCAGCCGATGGAGCATCGCATAGTTGATACAGTTGGGGAGCACTTCTTTATACTCCTTATATCCCAATTCTTCCACCGGTTTCAGTTTGGTATCCTGGTCAATGCCTATCATATTGTTCAGTCGGGCTTCCGCAATGCTATGGCGGTTTTCCGCTTTGATCAGATCCTGCTGGGCCGAGGTCAGTTCCACCTCACTGCGGAGCAGATCCACCTTGGCCACTACGCCCACATCATACTGGGCCTGCACATTTTTCAGATGGTCTTGTAAAGCGACTACGGACTGCTCACAGACCTGTTGGGCGTCTATCGCTGCCAGCAGCGTATAGTATGCATTAGAAACTGTCTGCTTCATCGTAATAAACGCCAGTTCATCTCCCAGCACACTGCTCTGGTATTTGGCCTTTGCAATTTTTTCTGACGCATTTTTAGCAATATCGAAAATAGGTATTGACAAACTCAGAGAGTTATTATAGCTATTGCCTATAGTTCCGTTGTTCCAACGACCACCACGTCCTGTACTGTGGCTTAAAGAAACCTTGGGCCCGAAGCTTTCCCGGGCCGCATTATAGTCCGCCCGCGCCGCGTCCAGCGTGTATTCAGCTTTCTTTATATCCGCATGGGTTTTAAACGCCTTGTCGATGGCTGTCTGCAGATCAATCGACAGACTTTTTTCCGCAAACGCTCCCGGCGCCAGCAATACGGTAAACAACGCACTTAACAGAGCGGTACGTGCCGTTTTTTTCATTTCCATGTCCATACCTCCATTTTTCTGACTACTAAGTCAGCCAAATAATTATATATGGTTTTTGACAAAAAAGTCAAATTTATAACAGTAAAAACATTTCAACCGGCCTATCCGGTGAAAACGCTTTCTATAAATCAGTTCTCAGAAATAAGCTCTCACGCCCACATACACATCCCGCTTGCTGCCATGAAGCAGGTCCAGACCTTCTCCTACCAAGAATAATTTATCCTTGAGCATATATTCCCCGCCCAGCCGCAGTTTGCTGTGGCTGAAATCATACAACTGGGAATAAACCCGGAACCGGTCATTTATATTATAACCCAGTCCTACGCCAAATTTTCCCTGCATGGCGCCGGTGCTCACATCCAGGTTATGGAACCGCTTGCCAAAATACAGGTCCAGCTTGGTATCGTCCCCGATGCTGGAAGCGCCCAGATAGCCATAGGTTCCTTTCTTTTCCTTGTCAAACTGCATACCGAAATTACTGCGCCAGTTTCCGCCTTTGACGTTATGGAACACGTCCACATGAGTTTTCACTTTCATCCCGTCGCCCAGGCCCAACATCTTATTGGCCCGCTCTGTCACACCCCGGGCATTATGAATGGTCGCCTTCAGGTCCTCTTTTGTCTGGGGGTCCCGGGCCACGTCAGCCAGGGTCTGGGTAATATCTTCCAGATTTTTACTGGTCACAGCCAGATTTTTAGCCATGACTGCTACATTCCTGCCGGTCTGCCCATTAGCATCCGCGCCTTCCATCAGGCTTTCCAGGTGTCCCATGGCCTGATTCATTCTTACGCTCATCTGATTGAACTGGGCAATCATATTCTTTATTTCCGCCTGGTTTTCCTTGGCTGATTCAGCCATCACCTTGGTAAATTTGTTCAGATTATTACTGATTTCCCGGGCATTGATGAAGCCGTCCCGCATGGATTTTTGGACTTCTTTATCGCCAAACACGTTGTTCAGGGCATCCGCAATGCCTTCCACTTTTTCCAGTACCTTGCCGGAATTGGCCATAAACTCGTTGATATCTCCGCTGGACTGGCCGGTCAGACTGCTGCCCGGTTTCACAAATACCCCGCTGTACTTCTTAGGCGGGCGCACATCCACGAATTTTTCTCCCATCACACCGTCCGAGCCAATGGAAAACTCCGCTTCCTGGGGTATTTTTACATCGCCGTTGACACGCATGGTAACGACGACCTGTTCCGGTTCTACCCTGGCCGATTTCACTGACCCGATGGGAACCCCTGCATACCGTACCGCACTGCCGACCTGAAGACCGTTCACCGAAGGATAAGATACATGCAGGTCATACCCGCCGTCAAAAAGTTTAAAGGCCCCCAGAAAGCTGATCATCCCTGCCAGAATCACAGCTCCGCCCAGTGTCAGGGCACCGACCTTTGCTTCACTTGTTTTCATCGAAATGCCTCCGTCGCTCCTGCTATCTCTTCCCCGGTAATGAATCCCCGGATCAGGGGATTCTCCGAGTGTCTGAATTCCTCCGGTGTTCCTACTGCCACAATCTTTCCGTTGTTAATCAGCGCCACCCTGTCGGCCGCCTCGTATACCGAATCCATATCATGTGTCACCAGAATTGAGGTTACCTTATGTTTACGCTGCGTCTTTCGAATCAGACGGCTGATGTTCATCATGCGTATGGGATCCAGTCCGGCCGTAGGCTCGTCATAGAGCACGATACGCGGACCAAACGCCAGGGCTCTGGCCAGGCTTACCCGCTTTTTCATGCCGCCGGACAGTTCCACCGGATACATACCTTTGGCATCCAGCATCCCCACGTCTTGCAACAGTTCATCCACCTTCTGCCGGATTTCTTCTTCCTGCAGCCGGAAATGCTGCCGCAGACCAAACGCCACGTTTTCCCCCACATCCAAAAAATCAAACAGCGCGGAGTACTGGAACACCATCCCTATATGCTTACGGATCTCGTTCCATTCCTCCTCCGTCAGGTGGGAAACATCCTGTCCTTCAATGCAGACTTTTCCGCCTGTAGGTTCCAACAGCCCGATCAGCACTTTCAGGATCGTGCTCTTACCGGTACCCGACGGCCCGATGACCGCCATGGTCTCCCCTTTTTTTACTTCCAGGTCAACCCCCTGCAGCACTTTCTTTTCGCCAAAGGCCAACTCCACGCCCTGCAGGGAAATCACAGATTCCGCCATTATGCCTCGCTTATTTATCTACATACAACAGTACAGTCAGAAAGTAATCAAAGATAAAAATCAATATGATGGAGAGGACTACCGATGCCGTAGTGGCCAGACCGACCCCTTCGGCGCCCTGTTTTGCATTGAGTCCCTTAAAACATCCGACGATGCTGATGATAGCGCCGAACACAACGCCCTTGATCATCCCGCCAACCACATCAAACGTTACACAAAGCTGTCTGATAGAATTCAGATACGTCATGGAACCGATATCCGCATAGTAATGGGCTACAAAATAGCCGCCCGCATTACCGATAAAATTACCGAATACCACCAGCACCGGCATCATCATCGCGATAGCCAGAAACCGCGGCACTACCAGATACTGTACAGGACTTGTGGCCATGACCCGCAACGCATCGATCTGTTCCGTCACTTTCATGGTCCCCAGCTCTGCCGCAATCGCTGCGCCGATACGGCCTGCAACCACAACCCCTGTCAGGACGGGTACCAGTTCCCGCCCCATGGCAATGGCTACGATTCCGCCTACGGTTCCAGAAGCCCCCAGGGCTACAAACTCCTTGGCTGTCTGTACAGAGAACACCATGCCGGTACACAGCATGGTCAACAGGACAATTGGCAGAGAATCCGCCCCCAAAAGAGCCATCTGACGCAGCATCTCCTTAATGCTGACTTCTCTGACTTTTGACAGCGTATCCAAAAAAAGCAGCATCATTTGTCCGGTAACCCGGCAAAAATTCAGGACTACGGCACCGACAAAAGTGCATATATCTTGAAGCATATGCTGCTCTCCTTTCCATGTAATACAGGTCTCCGGTATTATGCCTTTCCAATCAGAACGCATAAAACCATAACCCCAGATACAGAATACGAAAAACTTATGACAAATTTAAGGCAGTTTTACAGTGACCTTCTGCTCTCCGTCAACAATATAGTCAATGGCTACCGACTGTTTATTGCGCCCGCCTGACAGCAGGGAGACCAGCGAAGCTTCTTCCTCTTCTCCCTCCCGGACAGCTTTCCGTTTTGTGTCCGGCGCGTATTCGATAATAATATCATTGTTGCGGTCCGCTTTGTTAACTTCCCGCACATAATCCGAAAGTTTTATATCCTTTTTCCGTTCTTCCTTTTTGGTCTGGGACTCGCCGCCTTCTTTCTGCTTCCGCAGCAGCTCCTGAATCCAGGCCAGAGACGCTCCGCCCCTCACATTTAAGCGGATGGTGCCGGAAGCATCACCAGGCAGCTTATAAGCAACTTTCCGGACGAACTCCTGTCCCCGGTATGGTTTCAGCGTAACTTTCAGGTGGATGGTATCCCCGGCTTTGGGTTCCTTTTCTACCACTTCCGCCTTTTTTATCTCTGCCACCAGACTTTCCGTACTGGCGTCCACATTCACGTCAATATTGGTGATTCGTACCCTTTCCAGCTTATTCTGCAACAGGACCTGTACGGTTTCCTGCAGTTCAGTCGGCAGCTGTTTTAGAATCGCCGCCTTGTCAAAATACATGTTTTCCCGGGAAATATGCAGCAATTCCCCTTTACTGTCCTGTGCCGTTATATCGAACAGAATACGGGCGCTGCCCCCTGTCCCGTGATCAGCAATTTTGGCAGCCTGACTGGTCAGCACAGAGGCCGCAAGCGTTGGAGCCAGATACTCGTCATTGACGATTTTTACCCTGGCGCTTCCGTTCCGGGACCGGGTAGAGTCAGACACGGAAACATATAACGGTATATAGGCAGGCAGACGTCCGATCTGTCCTGCAATCCCCGCATTGCGATCCTGATTGAAGGAACCGGCGGCCGCTCCGATAGTACCGATCTTATAGGCCGTCTGCAAATTGGGAATGGAAGCCAGCACCCATGTCCTGGTCAGGAAAAAATCAGCATTCCCCCGTTTCATAAAGGGATGGCCGAAGGCAAGGATCCTGCCCCGTTCGTCCGTCCAGGTCACGGTTCCCAACGCCCCCAGTGTCAGATCGCCCTGTATCAGGGCCGCCCCTACCGAACTTCCCGGTTCCAAGTCCTTATCAGAGGAAACGCCGCCGGAAGCCCCGGCATCGGTCACTGTCACGCCCATAGGCTCCAGAGTTTCCTGTAATACGGCAATACCTGCCGGTGCGAAGCCGCCTGCCAGCAAAGGCGTACCCTTCGGCAGCAAAGAAGCTTTTGCATCCGGCCGATGCGGTTCCGGTTTATCCAAAAGGTCCAGCATATCCTGGATGGGCGTCAGCAGGCAATAATGCGGATCGCTGAATGCCGTGCCATACGCAATGGCCCCCGCCAGTTTTCCGTCAATATACACCGGACTGCCGCTCATTCCCTGGGCGATACCGCCGCTGCGTTCCATTACGCCGCCGCCAGCCCGGATCAGAATCTGGTAACCCATGGACTCACTGCCCGTGACTCCCAGCACCTCCACCGGAAACGTCTCTATCGTATCACCGGAAATTACGGTTTTTGCATAACCCCGCATCCCCGCTTTCAAATTATCTACCGGCATCAGGGGTGTCCGCGCGAGAGCCTGAACCTCAACAGATAATAACAAACAGAGCAGGAGGAATAATCGTTTCATAGTTTTGTCCCTTACAATTAACGTACAATTCACCTATTATAATGTTTAATTATACAACGAATACCACATTTTGGCAAAGTGATTTACACCCGAATCACGGTTGCTGAATTTTATCGGACACAGTTTACCGCTATTCTATCATCTTCCGGCCTTTTGCCTGCTATTTTCTGAAAATGCCAAGCCCAATACTGACCGGCCGCTCCGAACCGTCAGACGGACGATTCATGATCTTTCCGTCCAACACCATCTCAGAAGAACCGCCACCGTCCAAATTCACAGCGGATACTGCGCCGAACCGTTTCAGATACGTGGCAAATTCTTTCAGGGACATCCCGGCGGAATACTGACTCCGGCCGTCCACTACCATCAGCAATACCGTTCCGTCAGCCTTGACGCCGACCCCTGTCCTGGGCGCGCGCCCGTAGGCAATATCCGAAGCCATAGATTCTTCCCGGGACCGGACATTGACTACTCCCTTTTCCACAAGCAGGGGACCGCCTCCGACAACCAGCCGGGCCTCGTCCGCCAGACGGCTTCCCAGCGTCTGGGCTATGGCAACCCGGTCACCGCGCCTTATATGTGCCAGCGCATCCGCATTTGCACCGTGACCGGACAGCACCAGAGAATCGTGATCCAGCCGCATATTCCCTTTGGCAGACACTTCCGTGGCGCGTCCCTTGCTGACCCGTACTTCCCGCCCATGCTCGTTGGTGCGGGTGCTGCCGGCATAATTCCGGTTAAACAGTACCAGATCATCTGTAATCCGCTGCCTGTTCAGACCTTTTATCGTAAGGGTCCGGCCATCCGGCAGAGAAACCGTTCCCAGATACGACAGGTCCTTCTGTATCGATGCCTTCCCCTCTTTATCTACTATAAATGCGCTGCGGGGCGTATCATCCACGCCAAAAAAGCTGCCATCCCATTTACAGTTGCCGATGACCCAGCCGTCTGTATCAAAATAGCAGGCATTTACCGCTGCCCTTGCCCCATTTGCGGCTACCGCTCTCGCCAGTCGGCCACGTCCATTGACAGCACCGGCGCCGGAAAACGGCCGCAGTTCGTATCGGCTGTCGGGAGCCAGGGTCAGGGCATATATGCGTACCGGCAGCCCGGACATATCATCCTGCCAGAATGTATAGGCCAGCCCATTTCCCAGATCTTTTGTAACTTTGACGATCTGGATACGATACACATCGATGACAAGACGGTTGGGTCTCTTCAATACAGTGACCTTATGCTGCGCCGGTTTCTTCAGGCCGACCACCAGTTGCGATTTCTTTTTCCCTTTCTTAATCAAAGAAATATCCGCGATGGAAGCGTCATCGATCTTACGCTGCATTTTATTGGCAGCCGTATCAATGTCAAGAACAACCCCGTTCTTCGTACTGTTGTCTTTATATTTTGCCGGCTCGTCCATGTCCAGCACGATGCGGATCCGTGTGGCGCCGCTTCCTACCCGCATACCTGTAATCTGCGCCTGTACAGATGCCTGCAGACACAGTAAAATAACCGTAAGTAACGGGATAATCTTTCCTGTTCCCGCAAAAACCCTTTGCAAAATATTATTCATAACCTTTTCCCTGTAAAATCAGCAGGACGGCATGGAGGCTGAACAATACGAAGCTTCCATAGCCGTCCCAAAACTTTTCAATTTAAAACATGGCGTTGCTGTATACTGTACCGGGGCGCAACTTGTCCAGATTGTCCAACGCCTTTCCGGTACCGAAAGCCACACAGTCCAGCGGATTGTCTGCCACAAATACACGGATCCCCGTTTCCTCTTCCAGTACTTTGGCAAACCCACCCAGCAAGGCTCCGCCACCGGTAAGATAGATCCCGTTATCCACAATATCGGCAGATAATTCTGGCGGACATTTTTCCAACAGGGAGCGAATCTTTCCGAGCAGTGTTTCCAGCGGTTCTTCCAAGGCCTTCCGAACATCCTCGGAGGTAACCTTCACAGTGGCCGGCAAGCCGTTAATCCCGTCTCTCCCGCGGACTTCCATCGTTTTAATCTCCGCACCCGGATATACATTCCCTATTGTTTTTTTGATTGTTTCCCCTGTGGTATCGCCAATCAGAATATTATATTCTTTCTTCACATAACGAACTATGCTTTCATCAAACTTATCGCCGCCAATACGGACGGAATCACTGTCAACCACGCCTCCCAGGCTTAAAATGCCGATATCCGTAGTGCCGCCGCCAATGTCTACCACCATTTTTCCGGAAGGCACCATAATATCCAGCCCGGCACCCAACGCAGCGGCCAGGGGTTCTTCAATCAGATAGGTCTTGGATACGCCGGCCTGAATGGTCGCTTCGAGTACGGCTCTCTTTTCCACAGAGGTAATATGCACCGGAATACAGGTCATCACCCGTGGTTTAAAAAAGAAACTTTTCCCTGCCACCTTATTTATGATATACTCCAGCATCTTCTGGGTTATTGTATAGTTGGCAATTACACCTTCTTTTAACGGACGCACCGCTATGATTCCCTGCGGCGTACGCCCCAGCATATCCCGGGCTTCCGTTCCTACTGCCAGTATCCGATTGCTTGCTTTTTCCACTGCGACAACGGAAGGCTCGTTCAGCACGATCCCTTTGCCTTTTACATAAACCAGAATATTGGCTGTCCCTAAATCAATGCCAATATCCGTACTTCCACCAAACATAATATTTCTCCTAGCAAACCCTAATACAAATCAGTATCATTCTGCATATTCCCTGCGGTTATGATGTAATGCAGACTATTTTACCCTAACGCGCTCAGTCCTTTACGCTGATGCGCTGGATATCGGCACCCAAACCTTTCAACTTTCCGACAATGTCTTCATATCCGCGGTCGATATGGTGCAGGTTTCCGACAGTGGTCGTTCCTTCCGCAACCAGTCCGGCCAGGATCATAGCCGCACCGGCCCGCAGGTCCGTAGCGCTCACCTCACAGCCCGTCAGCTTGGCAGGCCCTTCAATAATAGCGCCCCGGGCGCCTGTGGTTGCAATATTTGCGCCCATACGGTTCAACTCCACCACATGCATAAACCGGTTTTCAAATACCGTTTCCATCACCGTGCTGCGGCCCTGGGAAATGGTCATCATAGCCATGAACTGCGCCTGCATATCCGTGGGGAAACCGGGATAGGGCAAAGTCTTCACATTTACGCCTTTCAATTCTCCCGGACAGGCCACATGGATCCGGTCAATGTCCTCTTCAATCAGCACACCGGCTTCACGCAGTTTGGCCAGCAGCGGTTTCTGATGTTCCGCCAGCACATTCTCGATAATTACATCGCCATGGGTCATGGCAGCTGCAATCATATAGGTACCCGCCTCAATACGGTCGGGAATCGCGGTATGCTCCGCGCCATGCATGTGTTTTACACCTTCGATGCGGATCACATCCGTGCCTGCGCCCCGGATACGGGCTCCCATCTGATTCAGGTAGTTGGCCAGATCGACGATTTCCGGTTCCTCCGCCGGATTCTCCAGCGTGGTGGTCCCTTCCGCCAGACAGGCTGCCATCATGATATTTTCCGTGGCGCCTACGCTGGGAAAGTCCAGATAGATGTCCGCGCCTTTCAGCCCATTGGGAGCATAAGCTTCCACAAAGCCATGATCCTGGGAAATCTTTGCACCTAACGCTTCAAAGCCTTTTAAATGCAGATCGATGGGACGGCTTCCGATCGCACAGCCGCCCGGCTGGGAAATACGGGCATGACCCATACGGGCCAGCAACGGCCCTAATACCACGAAAGAAGCCCGCATGGTACGGACCAGTTCGTAGGGGGCTTCATAAGCGGTGATCCGGGACGTATCCAGGACCAGCTCATGTTCCTTACTGTCATCAATCTTAACTCCCAGATATTTTAAAACGCCGCAAATCGTGCGTACATCTTCCAATTTCGGAATCTCGTCCAGGTGACTGGGCGTCTCACCCAAAATAGATGCTGCAATAATCGGCAGCACCGCATTTTTCGCCCCGCTCGTCTTTACTGTGCCAACCAGGCGGTTGCCGCCTCTGACGATCAACTTATCCACAAGCTTACCCCCTACCGTTGATTTTATAAAATTCGTTTGATGTCTTATTTTATAAACACCGATTCCATGAGTTTGTGAGACGAATGAATCCGTGTTTTTCTTACAATTAACTCTATCATTATAAGCGTCATTTAGCAAGAGGAAACGAAAAAAAATTCCACTGCACCCTGCGTGCAAAAAAGAAAACGCCACGCCTGTAAGCGCAGCGCCCGTAATGAAATATATCCTACTACTTGTCCAGGTTGCTGAGATTCTTTGCCACGGTTTCCTGCAGCTTCTTTTCTTTCAGCTTTAACAGTTCGGCATGCTGTCTTTCCTGTTCCGCACGCTCTTCCTCCAGCTCCTTCATGCGCTTCGCCTTGGCAGCCTTGCGTTCCTGGCGAAGCTTTTCCAGTTCTTCCTCGCTGATCTGGTTCTTTTCGAGCTCGTGTTTGCGCTCTATCTCCATCTCGGCGCGTTCCGCCGCGATGCGCCGCTTTTCTTCTTCGCGCTTGTGATCAATCTCCAACTGCGCTTTTTGCTCAAAGGAAAGATCCACAGTGCGGGCCGCGCGTTGCCGGTAGAACAGGTAGACCACAACGACGGGCCAGAAAATAAAGGTTGCCGCTACCCAGAAGTTCTTGTTGGGAACCTCATGTTTTATAGCATCCTTGTAAACATAATACGCCACTACGCAGCGTATCGCAATCTGTGCCAAACGTATTAATAACTGCTCGTCCATGATGCTTAAAACCCTGCCCTTCGACGGTCAGCAAGTATATTATAGTAGGTTTCTTTTTCTCTGATAAGCTTTTTCAGCTCAGCGATCTTATCCGGTTCAAACTCTTTCCTGAGCTGGGCCTTAAGGTCCGCAATCTCACTCTTGAGCTGCCCCATACGGTTGCCGGCTAAACTGCTTAAAGCATCTTTTGCCATTTCTCCTTAGCCTCCTAAAAAACAGTGCGGCCTGGCCGCTGAATCTTCTCTTAAAGCCTCTCCCCTGTTACCTTTCGGGCGCATTGGGATCGGGAAGCGGCACCAGTTCCGCTGCCTGGCGTTTGCAGTCGTTGATAGCCATGGAGTTCAAAACGCACATATTGCCGCGCTTAAGAACCAGGTCCAGGCGCGTCAGCAGGCGCGTGGTCCTCTGCAGCATAACCGCAAATTGATAATCCTGCTTATCCGCAAGAATGAATTCATTGTAATCCGGGGTTCTCTGCACCAACAGACCGATGCCCTCTATCTTGCTCCTCCATACGTCCCGCAGGCGTTCTACATCACTCCTGATGCTCTCCACGGTATCGCCCAGACGGTTTATCCGGCCTACCGCGTCGGCAAGTTTCAGGCTGCGCCAGTCAATCTGATCCTTCAGAGCGAAAGCTTCCTCCTTGGTGAGTTCGGTTATCGGTTTATCGCAAAGTTCGGCATACAAGGCATCCGTATCCACAACGACAGGCACGCCCAGTATTCCATTCAGAACCGCACCTTCTTCTATCATACCATTGTCGCTATGGTGGGGGGCCGGAACGGTTCCCATCGTGTCAAGCACGCTGTCGCCTTCTTCGGTATCCGGGAACCCTTCGATGTGCAGTACCTGGTCTTTTTCCACTTTCTGCGTCATCGTCTTTCCATAAATGGCAAGACTCGTCAACATACCTGTGCCAACCACATCCCACTGCTGTTCATGAAGCGCCTTTAAAGCGGCTGTCATATTGCGGATATCATCCATCTGCGGACGTCCGGCATGCACACTTTCCATGCCCTTATAACTAATGAGGCCGGGCGGGTTAGTCATACGGCTGTAAAGCTGGGCCAAAGCACCAAACTCATCCCATAGCTCCAACTTGAACTTACCGTAATCAACAACCTTCTCGAGAACCTGCTTATTAACAGTATAGTAACGGATTTTCTCGTCATTGTAACGTTCCAAACTGCTTCTGACAATCTGCGCGGAATTACTCAAAGCCGTATACAACCTAAAACCCGCAACGGCAAGTCCCGCAACGGCTATCACAGCCCCCGGATGCACTGCCACACTTACACCTCCAGTAAGTTTCCAGACCTTCCGCCTGCAGTCATGAAAACACTCTTAAGGAAATACTGATCAAGGAAAATTCAGCAAACAATATTACAAATAGTTTGATAAAAAAGAGGTTCGTCCGAATGTAATTCCGGACGAATCCCTCCGTAAACCTTACTGACGCAGACCAACCTGTGGTCTGCCCGGAGATCTGGTCAGCGGGATTCCGCCGCCAGCCTTACGGTCTTCAGACGCGCTTCCGAACGGCGCAGGCTGCCCATAACGCGGTCCATATCAACCTCGTCATCCGGATTCGCCAGGCGCTCACGGGCACGCAACGCCGAAGCTTCGGCGCGGTCAACGTCAATTTCATCGGCAGTCTCGGCTGCCTCCGTCATAACCACAACCTTGTTGTCCTTAACCTCCATAAAGCCACCCTGTATACACAGGAAATGAGCAATGCCCTCGGCATCGCGGTACTTCAGCGGAGCTTCCTTAAGGGCGGCAATCAACGGGGCATGGCGCGGCAAAATGCCGACACCTCCCCACAGGGTAACCGCTTCCACATAAGAAATAGCATCCGACTTCAGTACATACTTGTCAGGAGCCAGGACCTCAAAACGCATTAAACTGGACATAGAATCACTCCACTTCCATGCTCTTGGCCTTCGCGATAGCATCATCAATCGTGCCGACCATGTAGAACGCGCCTTCCGGCAGATCGTCATGCTTGCCTTCCAGGATTTCCTTGAAGCCACGGATCGTTTCTTTCAGCGGAACATACTGACCGGGCTGACCGGTAAACTGTTCAGCAACGAAGAAGCTCTGGGACAGGAAACGCTGGATCTTACGGGCACGGGCAACGGTAATCTTGTCATCCTCGCCCAGTTCTTCCATACCCAGAATCGCGATGATGTCCTGCAATTCTTTATAACGCTGCAGAATGGCCTGTACGCCACGGGCTACCTTGTAATGTTCCTCGCCCAGAACCTGCGGGCTCAGGATACGGCTGGTGGAATCCAGGGGATCCACGGCCGGATAAATACCAAGTTCCGCAATCTGACGGGAAAGTACGGTGGTAGCATCCAGATGGGCGAACGTTCCGGCAGGCGCAGGGTCAGTCAAGTCATCGGCAGGAACATATACAGCCTGTACCGATGTGATGGAACCATGCTTGGTAGAAGTGATACGCTCCTGCAGGGCACCGATGTCATTAGCCAGCGTAGGCTGATAACCTACGGCGGAAGGCATACGGCCCAGCAACGCGGATACTTCGGAACCAGCCTGAATAAAACGGAAAATGTTGTCGATGAAGAGCAGTACGTCCTGACCGCCTACATCACGGAAATATTCTGCCATGGTCAGGCCGGACAGGCCTACGCGCATACGCGCTCCCGGCGGCTCGTTCATCTGACCGTAAACCAGTACGGTCTTGTCGATAACGCCGGACTCCTTCATTTCGCCCCAGAGGTCGTTGCCCTCACGGGTACGCTCGCCTACGCCGGCGAATACGGAATAACCGCCGTGCGCCGTGGCGACGTTATGAATGAGTTCCATGATCAATACTGTTTTACCTACGCCGGCGCCGCCGAACAGACCTACCTTACCACCCAGGGCATACGGTGCGATCAGGTCAACGACCTTGATGCCTGTTTCCAGAATCTGCTCAGAAGTGGCCTGGTTTTCCAGGGCCGGGGCAGGACGGTGAATCGGCCAGTAGTCGGCCGCTTCTACTTTTGTGTCATCATGATCCACGGTTTCGCCCAGTACGTTGAAAATACGGCCCAGGCAGCCGGGACCTACGGGAACCTTAATAGGCGCGCCCGTGTCAATTGCATCCATACCGCGTACGAGGCCGTCCGTAGAGCTCATGGCTACGCAGCGGACAACATCTTCACCGATATGCTGCATTACTTCGGCAGTCAGGTGAATCTTGATGTTTTCACCTACCGTGCCGTCAATATGAATAGCATTGTAGATCGCAGGGAGCTGTTTCGGCGGAAACTGAATGTCGATAACAGGACCCAGGACCGTTACAATTTTGCCAGTCGTCATCAATGCTTTCCTCCCTTAACTGTTCAGCGCTTCCGCACCGCCGACGATTTCGTTGATTTCGTTCGTGATGCCAGCCTGGCGGGCCTTATTGTAAGACAGCTCCAGGTTGCGGATGAGGTCCGACGCGTTATCAGTAGCACTGCTCATCGCAGTCATACGAGCACCCAGCTCGCTGGCAGCGCACTGCATAAGCGCGGCATAGATCTCCGTTTTTACATAATATGGCAGCAACTGTTTGATCACGTCTACGGGGTTCGGCTCGAAAATAATTTCGTTAGCCGAAGCCTGAGCCCCTGACGCACTACTGTCCTTCTCCTCCACCGCAGCCGGCGGAACGATGGGAAGTACATGCTTCGTCACCGGGGTAGACGACAGTGCCGATTTAAACTCAGTATAGATCAGCACGACCTCGTCCACGGAGCCGTTCAGGAAAATCTTGATGGCCGCGCGGGCAATATCGTTCGCGTTTTCATAACTGGGCTTATCGGAAAATCCAAACAACGCCTCGGAAATATCATACCCGCGGCGGCTGAAAAATTCCTTGGCCTTACGCCCAACTGTAATCAAAGTGTAATCGTCGCTGTCCATCAATTCCATCTGCGCGTGTTTCAGCACATTGGAATTGTACGGGCCAGCCAAGCCCTTATCGGAGCTTACTACAATGTAGCCGGTACGCTTAACAGGTCTCTGCTCCAGCAGCGGCATGCTTTTGGGATCGATATGCCCCAGAACGCTGCGGTCGCTTACCGCGTCCTGCAGAAGCTGTTTAATCTTTTCGGCAAACGGCTTGGTGGTAATAGCGCGTTCCTGCGCCTTACGCAGCCTGGCGGACGCTACCATCTTCATGGCTTTGGTTATCTGCCTGATATTGGTAACGGATCGCATATGCCGATGTATTTCGCGTGGGTTTGGCATAAATCAATCACCTCGCTTCACTGGAAGCAAAGGTCTGCTTAAAGTTCTTAATAGCGGTCTTGAGAACCTCTTCATTCTCAGAGGTAATCTTTTTCTCCTTCTTAATGGATTCGGCAACCTCGGGGTTGTTGGAAGCCATATACTGCAGGAGTTCTGACTCAAAACGACCTACATCGGAAACCGGGATATCATCCACATATCCGTTGGTGGCCGCGTACAGGGAAATAACCTGTTTTTCGACAGGCATAGGTTCATACTGCCCCTGCTTCAGGATCTCGGTCATGCGCTGGCCACGGTCCAGCTGCGCCTTGGTAGCCTTATCCAGATCGGAACCGAACTGTGCGAAAGCCGCCAGTTCGCGGAACTGGGCAAGGTCCAGACGAAGGGTACCGGCCACGGATTTCATAGCCTTGATCTGGGCGCTGCCGCCTACACGGGATACGGACAGACCTACGTTGATAGCAGGACGTACGCCGGAGTAGAACAACTCGGATTCCAGATAGATCTGACCGTCGGTAATGGAAATTACGTTCGTGGGAATGTAACCGCCAACGTCGCCGGCCTGGGTCTCAATAATAGGCAAAGCCGTGATGGAACCACCGCCGGCCGCTTCATTACGGCGTGCAGCGCGTTCCAGCAGACGGGAATGCAAGTAGAATACGTCGCCGGGATATGCTTCACGTCCGGGCGGACGGCGCAGCAGCAACGACATGGCGCGGTATGCAACCGCGTGCTTGGACAGATCATCGTAAATGATCAGAACGTCTTTCTTCTGGTCCATGAAATACTCGGCGATGGTTACGCCGGCATAAGGAGCCAGGAACTGCATGGGAGCGGGATCGGCTGCCGTAGCGGCAACAATGATCGTATAGGCGTTGGCGCCGCGCTCTTCAAAGGTCTTGGACAGACGGGCAACACGGCTCGCCTTCTGACCAATTGCTACATAAATACAGATTACGCCGGTATCCTTCTGGTTCAGAATGGTATCAATCGCAATCGCAGACTTACCGGTACCGCGGTCGCCGATGATCAGTTCGCGCTGTCCGCGTCCGATCGGAACCAGGGCGTCAATTGCCTTAATACCGGTCTGCAACGGAACGTCTACAGATTTACGGTCAGCAATACCGTAGGCCGGGGATTCAACACAGCGGGTCTCGCTGGTACGAATTTCGCCCTTGCCATCTATGGGCTGGCCCAGAGCATTAACGATGCGGCCCAGCATGGCCTCGCCTACCGGCACTTCCATGATGCGGCCGGTACGGCGTACTACGTCGCCCTGCTTGATCATCTGGTCATTGCCCATCAAAACGATACCGACCTCATTCGGGCGAAGGTTCTGTACCATGCCGGTTACGCCGTGAGGCAGTTCTACCAGCTCGGAAGCCATCGCGCCGCGCATGCCCGTTACCGTAGCGATGCCGTCGCCTACCTTCTCAACAATACCGAATTCTTCCAGGTCAACATCGGCTTTGTAGGCCTGAACCTTGGCAGCCAGGGCTTCAGCGATACCCTTGGGAGCGGAAAGGCTCTGCCCCGCCATATCTACCTTGCCTAACTCACCCTTTACACGCTCCAGCTGACGTTTGGTGCTGGCGTCATAAATCTGGTCGCCGATCTGCAGAATAACGCCTCCGATAATGGACGGCTCCACTACAGTTTCAAGGGCAACCTTCTCAGCGCCGAGACGGGCGCCGATCAACTTAGCTACGGCAGCCGTTTCTTCCTCGTTCAGGGTTGCGGCCACCGTAGCTTTAACTACAGCGGCGCCATCCTTAACGCAACGGTTAACGACTTCCGGATTCACCTGCAGACCCTGCAGGCTTTTTTCTATGAAAGAAAGCTTTTCATCCTTCATATTGTTATCCATCACCTCCATATCTCCCGCTTTCAGGCGGCGAGATTGCTTGCGGCGGAAAACCGCAAGGCTTCAGCCGGCTGCTAAGCCGGAAATACAGTCTCTAAAAAAGACATTTGATTACTTGTTCAAAACCTTGTCCGCCGTCTTGGCGATCAGGGCCTGGTCCTCAGCACCGGTAAGCTTTTCGGAAACGACCTTGCCGGCGATTTCCGTGGCGAGGGAAATAACCTCAGTACGGACATCGAGCATAGCCTGCTGCTTCTCCTGCTCAATATGCTCACGGGCGGTAGCCATGAGCTGTTCTTTCTCTTCCTGAGCCTGCGACATATAGTCGTCATGAAGTTTCTGGCCAATCTTGGTGGCCTTATCAACAATTGCAGTTGCCTCCGCACGGGCGTCAGCCAACTGCTGCGCATACTGTTTCTTCAGTTCCTCGGCCTCCAGGCGGGTCTGCTCAGCAGAGTCAAGGTTATTGATGATACGGTTACGGCGATCATCCATGACCTTCAATAACGGCTTATAGCAGAACTTAGCCAAAATAGCCAACAGGATTATGAAGTTTAGGACCTGCGCAATAATGGTTGCATCAATATTTACCAACTTCCCACACTTCCTTTTCTATAAATTCCTTCTATCGAGGTGTATCGGAATGTCCGGCTATCAGCCTACAAACGGGTTGGCGAATACCAGAACGATCGCGATAACGATGGCGATAATAGGCATGGATTCGATAAGGCCTACAGAGATGAACATGGTAACCTGAAAGTTGGACGCCTGCTCGGGCTGACGGGCCATGCATTCAATCGTCGTGCTGGTAACACGGCTGTTGCCCAGTGCTGCGCCCAAGGCCGCACCGGCACCAATCAAACCTGCAGCAAGTACAGAAGCTACTACCATAAGAGCATTTTCCATTTGTAAAATCTTCCTTTCTCTTTAAAAAAATAATAAATTTTTAAACAGTCCACAACTGTTACTATCAGCCGTGAACGGCTTTAAATACGGGGGCTAAAGCCACAATGGTCAGCATCGTGAAAATAAAGGCCTGTAAGAAACCGATAACCAGACTGAATCCAATCCAGATATCAGGAACCAGCCACGGGGTCAGCCTGTTCAGGACGACCAGCAGAATTTCGCCGGCCAGGATATTACCGAACAGACGGGCTGCCATGGTAATAGGACGGGCAAAATCTTCCAAAAGATTAAGCGGGAGCATGACGGGCGTCGGCGAGATAAGATGTTTGAAATATCCCAGACCGTGACGGGCTACACCGATTATATATACCAGAACGGCAACCATAACCGACAAACCCAGCGCCACATTTATGTCGTTGGTAGGTGAAGTGAAATGTACGCCAACGGCAGGCAGCATGCCCAGTTCATTGCCTACGAAGATGTAGAGGAACAGGGTGATGATGAACGGGGTCATCATGCGGCGCCCTTCGACGCCCATGTTCTTTTCCATCAGATCTCCCAGCCAGTCGATGAACATCTCCACTACATTCTGTACCCCCGAGGGAATCAGCTTACGCTGGCTCGTAGCCGCCGCAACAATAATGATGACGATAGCCATCGTAAGCCAGGACATATACAGCGTCTGCATATGAACGGTGGTACCTAAGAAATCAATCTTCTGAGGTAAATAATGAATAATCTCTGGACCCATATTATTCTCCTTTCCTCACGGCCCTCAGCTTTCCTTCTTCTGCTCCTTCCGGCCCGTGAAAATTAACAAATTTACTACCAGCGCAAGATGCATCAGTGTAAATACGACGAGCATCCAAACGATACCGGCATTATACCTGTGGACCAGGTACAGCATAACAAGCGCCAGAGCAAGGCGTCTCACAAAATTCATGAACACCCGGAACTTAAGTTCCCTCTCTGACATCCTGTTGAAGCCCTTCAGTATACTTATCACAAGCAGCAGGCTGTCCAGCAGGCTCCAGACGATACCGGCCCCAACCCCTGGCAGCGCAGATTTCATCAGCAGGGTGACACTCACAATCACCGCCGCCGCTATATAAACCTGGCGCCTGTAAAGTCCGGCCAGCGCCACGACGATTTCGCGTTTGTCCATTCCCTGAAAGCTGAACATGTTGCTCCTTGTGCGCGGGAGCATGCCCCAACGGCGATTTTATACCTATCAAATACAATCGCGTCTCCAGGGCATACCTCTACCCAAATACAACCTATAAATCAACTGTATTTTACAATAAAAACGGCAATTTGCCAATACCTTTTTGAAAAATATGTAAATTTTTTACCCTGACCGGAAAAACTTGCGCAGCGATTTTCACAACCGTTTTCCGCCTTCCTTTTGACAGGTCATCAAAAGGCGGCGGGCGCCGTATCACGTATCAGGTCAACACCCTTTAAACTCCTCGGGAGGGTCTACCGGAAATCCTTTTGCCGACAGAACCGCACGCACGATCCGTTCACAGGCCCGGCCGTCCCCGTAGGGATTCACCGCTTCCGCCATGGACCGGTAATAGGCCTCATCATCTAACAGCCGGCAGGTCTCTTCCTTCACCACGTCGTACCCGGTGCCGGTCAGGCGGACCGTGCCCGCCACTACCGCTTCCGGACGTTCCGTAGTATCCCGCAGCACCAGCACGGGTTTGCCCAACGCCGGCGCCTCTTCCTGGATGCCGCCGCTGTCCGTCAGGACGATATCCGCACGGTTCATCAGATTGGCAAAGGGTTCGTAGTCCATGGGTTCCGTCAGGTACACCCTGTCGGTACCCGCCAGTTCCGCCTGCACCACTTCCCGCACTTTGGGATTTTTATGTACGGGGAAAACAGCCGCCGCTTCCGGATGCTGTTCCAGCGTTGTCTTCAGCGCCCGGTACACCTGCCGCATGGGTTCCCCCAGATTCTCCCGCCGGTGGGTGGTCATGAGGATCAGCCGTTTCCCGCTGTCCAAGGCTTTGTTGATCACCGGATCCGCAAACACAAAATCCTTTTTTACCGTGGTGTTCAGCGCATCAATTACGGTATTTCCCGTTACATAGATGGCTTTTTCCGGCACATTTTCCTTCAATAAATTATTGCGGCTCACGGTGGTAGGCGCAAAATGAAAATCCGCCAGGGAACCGGTCAGTTTCCGGTTCATCTCTTCCGGATAGGGAGAAAACTTGTTGCCGGTACGCAGGCCTGCTTCCACATGCCCCAGTTGGATCTGGGCATAATACGCCGCCAGGGACCCCGCAAAGGTCGTAGTGGTATCGCCGTGGACCAGGATCAGGTCCGGCTGCGCTTTGGCAATCACGTCTTTCAGGCCCAGCAGCGCTTTTACCGTGATATCGTACAAGGTCTGCCCGCTGGTCATGATATTCAGGTCATAGTCCGGTTTAATGGCAAACAGTTCCAGCACCTGGTCCAGCATTTCCCGATGCTGGGCCGTTACCGCCACTACCGGTTCGATGAAGTCCCTATATTTCCGCATTTCCAGCACCAGCGGACACATTTTGATGGCTTCCGGCCGGGTGCCGAATACTGTCATGATTCTCAGTTTTTTCAAAACAAGACCTCCTCACTCACGGGTTCCGCAAAATCCCAATCTTCTTCGCGCCAACGGCTACGGCGATCACAATCAACACGATCACGGCGCAGGCGATATAAATATTGGCCATCGCCAGCACGAAGGCTCCCAGACTCAGGATGATACTGATGGCATACATCAGCAGCACGGCCTGCTTCTGGCTCAGCCCAAGGGCCAGCAGCCGGTGATGCAGATGTCCTTTGTCCGGCTGGAAGATGGGCTTTCCGTTGCTGTAGCGGCGCAAAATGGCAAACGCCGTGTCCATAATCGGCAGTCCCAGGGCCACCGCCGGCACGATCAGCGCAATCGTCGCCGCGCTTTTCACAGCGCCGAAGATCGCAATCGACGCCAGCATGTATCCGATAAACATGCTGCCCGTGTCCCCCATAAAAATGGTAGCCGGATTAAAATTATAATGGATGAACCCGAAAATACCGCCGGCCAGCGCCGCCGTCATGGTCGCCACGGGATAGTATCCCTGATGCACCGCCACCAGGATGATGGTGATGGAAGCGATGCCGGACACGCCGGCCGCCAGCCCGTCCAGGCCGTCGATCAGATTGACTACATTAATAAAGCTGATGACCCAGAAGATCGTAAAGGGAATCGACAGATATTCCAGATAGAAGTAACCGCCCAGGGGATTGTTCAGCCACTCGATCTTAATATCAAAGGCCACCAGGATACAGGCAGCCAGAATCTGTCCCAGCAGCTTCACCTTGGCCGGCAGGGAATACTTGTCGTCCAGTATGCCCACGATCACGATCCAGGCGCCCCCCAGCAGGATCCCCATCAGATCCCGCGTAATGGGCAGACTGCAGACGACCGCGAGGACACAGCCAAGAAAAATGGCCAGCCCTCCCAGTCTGGGCATAATGTGAGTATGCACTTTTCGTTTATCCGGTTTATCCACTGCCCCGATGGCAAAAGCCAGTTTTTTAATGTAAGGTGTCAACAGAAAACTGGCTAACAGGGCAATCACAAAAGCTAAAATATACAACCAACAGACCTCGGTCTTTCTGCGAATAGAATCAGAATCATTCTGCCTGTTTGTTCCTCAGGCAGCTTGCAACAGCGGATCAAAGGCGCCGCGTTACGGGCCGGCCGCTGTTTTCTTACGGCGTTTCCGCGTCCAGTACTTCCACCCGGATTCCGGAACCCGCCAGCATATCTTCCGCCAGCTTATCGGGATACGGATCCTTATATACGATCCGTTCGATGCCTGCATTGATCAGGATCTTTGTACAAACCACGCAGGGCTGGTTCGTGCAGTACAGGGTACCGCCTTCCACGGACACGCCATGTACCGCGGCCTGCACTACCGCGTTCTGCTCCGCATGGATCCCCCGGCACAGTTCGTGATTTTTTCCCGACGGCACATGCAGCTGCTCCCGCAGGCACCCGACTTCCCCACAGTGAGGCATGCCCTTGGGCGTTCCGTTATAACCCGTAGCCAGAATCTGCTTGTTTTTCACAATGACCGCGCCAACACTGCGGCGCAGACAGGTAGAACGCTTGCTGACCACCTGGGCGATCTCCATAAAATAATGGTCCCAGTCCGGTCTGATTTCAGTACTGCTCATAACAATCCCTTCATTCCGCCGTCCTGCATCCACACAGACAGCGCAATCCGTAACCTATCTTTTTTATAAAATTCCTGCTTACTCTCCGTTTTTGCACCAGGTGAATCCTTCGGCCCGCTCCCTCTTACAGGGTACCGAAAACCCGGTCGCCTGCATCGCCCAGTCCGGGCAGGATATATGCCTTATCATTCAGCTCCCGGTCGATGGCCGCCGTGTAGATCTCCACGTCCGGATGTTCTTTATTGATCACTTTGATTCCTTCCGGCGCCGCTACCAGCACCATCAGACAGATATTATGCAGGCCCTTTTCCTTCAGCATGGTAATGGCCGCCGCCGCGGAACCGCCGGTGGCCAGCATGGGATCCACCACGATGCATTTCGCGTCCAGCTGTTTGGGCAGGCCGCAGTAATACTCTACCGGCTTATGGGTTACCGGATCCCGGTACAGCCCGATATGGCCCACATGGGCATGTGGGATCATATTGATCACGCCGTTCAGAAGCCCCAGACCGGCACGCAGGATCGGGATGATAGTCACTTCGTCTTTCAGCCGGGTACCGGTCATCTTTTCCAGCGGCGTTTCAATCTCCACCGGTTCGGTTTCCCAGTCTTTCGTGACATCATATGTCATCAGGGAAGCAATTTCTCCCAGCAGCTCACGAAAGTTCTTACTGTTGCAGTTCTTGTCCCGCATCATGGTCAGCTTATGGGCAATCAGCGGATGCTCTACTACGTGTACGTTCATGGGTAAGGCTCCTTTCAGATTAATATTGCTCAACATATATTAAAAATATTTCGCTCTCTCTCCCCCGATGAGAGGCGGACGGGTACGGGCCGCCGTCAGCACCGCGTCTCCGATGTGCCGGACAGAAAGGCGTACCGGCACTGCCACCCGTTTCAGGTGCATGCCGATCAGCGTCTGCCCGATATCAAGGCCCAGGTCCGCGGTTACGGACTCCACCACCACCGGACGGTCAAACAGTTCATAGGCGCGGCTGGCCGCGCTGCCGCCGGCTTCCGGTACAGGATGCACCGTCACTTCCGTCAGGCCGAACCGTTCCAGCGCGTCCTCTTCCACCACCAGCGCCCGGTTCAGGTGTTCACAGCACTGTACTGCCAGGAACAGTCCGTGGCTGCGGGTGGCAGCCAGAACCGCATTGATGATCGTTTCCGCAGTCTCCGGCGAACGGGCCGTACCGATTTGAGACCCCAGCACCTCGCTGGTACTGCAGCCCAGTACAAAGATGCGTCCTTCTTTTGGCTTTGCCACGGCAATCAGCTCTTCAGCCGCCGCCGTAACCTCCGCAGCAATTTGGGACAGATCCATTTTATCGTTTCCCCTTTATTCCTCAATCGCCATGATCTTGTTTACCCGGCGTTCATGCCGCCCGCCGGCAAATTCCGTATCCAGCCAGGCATCCAGGATGCGGGTCGCAAGCCCCGCGCCCAGCACGCGTTCGCCTAAACAGATCACGTTGGCATTATTATGTTCCCGGCTCATGGCGGCAGAAAACACATCCCCGCACAGGGCCGCGCGGATCCCCTTAACCTTGTTGGCCGCCATGGACATGCCGATACCGGTGCCGCAGACCAGGATCCCCCGTTCCGACTTCCCTGCCGTAATTTCACGGCAGACCTTCAGCGCAATATCCGGATAGTCGCAGGACTCCTCCGTATAGGTACCTGCGTCAGAGACTTCCATGCCCCGTTCCGCCAGATGCTGTTTCAATACTTCTTTCAGATGAATCCCGCCGTGATCACTGCCGATTACAATTTTCATAGAGCGCCTCCTGCCGGTCCGGAATCAGAATCCGGTCTTTTACCGATTGAAACAACCACATGCCTATTCAATATATTTTATCATAAAATGCCCTGCAGTACCATATGTAGTTTTTCAGGAAAAAACATCCCGGAAAAACAGATGGCTGCAGTCCCATTCCGCAGATTTTTACCGAAAAAAACAGTCTCCGAATTGTCATTCACAGCGCGTGCCTTGCGTGAATGAGCCTTTACAGAACCCTCACACTTTCACCGTCAGCAACAAATCCGGAAAGCCGCTGCCGCTCTTGATAACAATTGTATTGTCCTCCGCCTGCAGGATCTGATAGCCTGCCGCTTTCCGCAGCCGGTTCATCACCGCCAGCCCCAGTCCTTTTTCGTCTACGCCCATGCCGATGATAAAATCCGGAGACACCCTGTCAAAATCACGCAGCAGTTCATAGAGATGCTCGGCCAGATCCGGTTTGCCCTGCCCCCAGGAAAAAATTTCCGCCCTGTGGCCCCGGCGCAGACTTTCCTCCAGCCTGGTTTTCACCGCGTCATCACACAGGACCCCCACATGCAGGCCAAGTTTCTGGGAGCGCTGCACCGCCTCTGTCAGACGCAGCGCGGCCTGTTCCCCTTCATACAGATACAAAGGCGCTTTGGGCGCATAGTGACGGTACTTCATGCCCGGCGCCCTGGGACGCAGGGCCGGATCGCCGTTGAGAGCCGGATCGATCTCCACAGCCCCCAGCCGATCCTCCAGCATCTCCCGGGTGATCCCCCCGGGCCGCAAAATGGTGGGCACCGGGGACGTGGTATCCACCACCGTCGATTCCACACCGATCCCGCAGCTGCCGCCGTCCAGGATGGCCGCTACCTTCCCGGTCATATCCTCAGCCACATCTTTGGCGTTGGTGGGACTGGGCTTGCCGGACACATTGGCGCTGGGCGCGGCGATGGGACAGCCTGCCGCCCGGATCAGGGCCGCCGCCACCGGATGGGAAGGCATACGGACCGCTACCGTATCCAGCCCGGCCGTCACGATATCCGGCACAACGGAAGAACGGGGTACCACAATAGTCAGCGGTCCCGGCCAGAACGTTTCCATCAGCGCCCGGGCATTGGCGTTCAGCCCGGTGGTCAGCGCATGGATCTGTTCCGGATCCGCAATATGCAGGATCAGCGGATTATCCGCCGGACGGCCCTTGGCCGCAAAAATCTTTGCTACCGCCTCCGCCTGCAGACCGTCTGCACCCAGACCATAGACCGTTTCCGTAGGAAAGGCAACCACCTCGCCCGCCGCAATCAGGCCGGCCGCTTCCGCAATCGCCCCTTCCGGATCCTTTTTTAATTCCAAAAACTTCGTTTCCATGACTCAATTCCCCTGCGCAATCCAATTCATCATAACAGCTTTTTCACCCATTCCGCTTTGGAACTGCCCGGTCTTGCGGCAAATACCATCCGGTCAATACCCGCATAATCATTTACCACCGCCGTTACTGTAAAGCCCTGCGCCCGGCACAGCCCGGCCACCGGTTCCCCCTGACCGATCCCCACTTCAAAGGCCGCCAGTCCGTCCGGTTTCACATGCTGCGGCAGACCTGCCGCAATTTTTCGGTAGGCATCCAGTCCGTCAGCGCCGCCGTCCAATGCCAGACGGGGTTCCTTCTGCACATCCCGGGCCAGCGTCCCGATGACCTGCGCCGGAATGTAAGGCGGGTTGGATACCACAATATCAAACTGGGCGGTCTGCGGGATCCCGGTCCAAAAATCAGACTGCCGGAACCAGACCCGCTCACTTACGCCCAACAAGCCGGCATTTTCTTTTGCCACAGCCAGAGCCTCCGGGGAAATATCCACGGCAAGCCCCCGGCTTTCCGGCAGTAATTTTAATAAGGAAAGCAGAATGGCGCCGCTGCCGGTGCCGATATCCAGAATATCGGGACCCCGATGGCCCGTAGGTTCCTTTTCTCTTTCATCCTCCTGCAGCAGGCCGGCCCGCTCCGCCGTCTGCGAAGCCACCGCCTCCCGATCCGCCACTTCCTGCTGCCACACAGCCGCCTGCTCCGGATCCGTCTCTTCCCGGAGCTTTTCCGCAGAAAGGATCCTTGCCTTTTCCACCGCCGCTCTGGCCTCCTCCGCCTTTTTACGCCAGAAGGCTTCCTTTTCCAGCAGGGCCAGACTCTTTCCCGTGCAGTACTGCACCAGCTTCTCTACCAGCAGCTCCGTTTCCGGGCGGGGGATCAGCACAGCAGGCGTAACATGGAAGTCCCACTGCAAAAATGTTTTTCTTCCGATAATATAGGCCAGCGGTTCCCAGGCAGCCCGCCGCAGTACGAACTCCCGGTATTTTTTCAGTTCTTCCGGGAGCAATTCCTGCTGCAGCCGCATGAACAGGTCGATCCGCCGGCAGTCCAACACGTCACAAAGCAGTACCTCCGCATCCAGGCGTGGATTTTCCAGGCCCTTTCCGGAAAAGTACTGCTGTGTCCATTGCAATATTTTATTTACAGTCCAAACGGTCGGTTCCGTCATTTTTATTTCACCTGCTGTAATTTTTCCGCCTGGCTCGCTGTCACCAGTGCATCCAGCAGCTCCGACAGGTCCCCGTTCACGATAGCGTCCAGTTTGTGCAGCGTCAGGCCGATCCGGTGATCGGTAACCCGCCCCTGGGGATAATTATAGGTACGGATCCGCTCACTGCGGTCCCCGGTGCCCACCTGACTCTTCCGTTCCGCCGCTTCCGACTGCTGCTGTTCCTGCTGCTTCATCTCCAGAATACGGGAGCGCAGCACCCGCAGGCATTTTTCCCGGTTCTTCAGCTGGGACTTTTCATCCTGGCACTGGGCCACGATCCCCGTGGGGATATGGGTCATACGCACCGCGGACTCCGTCTTGTTCACATACTGTCCGCCAGCGCCCCCGGCCCGGTAGGTATCGATCCGGATATCCTCCATGCGGATATCCACGTCCACCTCTTCCGCCACCGGCAGCACCGCCACCGTACAGGTAGAGGTATGGATCCGCCCCTGGGATTCCGTTTCCGGTACCCGCTGCACCCGGTGCACGCCGCTTTCAAACTTCATACGGCCATAGACTCCGGCGCCGGAGATCTGGGCTACCACTTCCTTAAAACCGCCCAGCTCCGTAGGGTTGGAATCCATCAGTTCCACGGACCAGCCCATGGTGTCCGCATACCGGGTGTACATGCGGAACAAAACCTCCGCAAACAAGGCCGCCTCTTCCCCGCCGGCCCCGGCCCGGATCTCCAGAATGATATCCTTGTCGTCGTTGGGGTCCCCGGGCAAAAGCAGCAGGGTCAGTTTCTTTTCATAGTCCTCCAGCACCGGCTTTAACGATTCCGCTTCTTCCCGGGCCATCTCCGCCAGTTCCGGATCGCTGTTCTCTTCCGCCACAGCCATGTCGTCATCGTACAGGGCTTTCTGCTCTTTATACTCCCGGTAGACCGTTACGATCTCCTGCAGTTTGGCATGGGCCTTTGCGTATTTTAAATACTGTTCCGGGTCGGAAACCACATCCGGGTCAGACAGCTTCGCTTCCAGATCCAGATATTTTTCTTCTACCCCGTGTAATTTTTCTAACATGTCTTTTCCTCACAGGAGACCGGCACGGACACCGTCTCCGCCATTGCCGGCGCCTGCAACGCGATAGCGTCCGGCACCTGCATCTCCACTTTCTGCAATTCCTCTTCCGGCAGCACCGCCTTCACGGAAGCAATGGCCACCTCGATCATCTCGTCGTCCGGTTCCCGGGTGGTGAGCTTCTGCAGCAGCAGCCCCGGCAGGATCATCCGGTGCACCCAGGGTTTGTCGTTATTCTTTCCGGCAAAGCGGATCAGCTCGTAACTGATGCCCGCCACCACCGGCATTAACACGATCCGGGACAGGATCCGTTCCGCCAGGTTGGGCCAGCCCAGAAAGGCAAAAATAAAGATGCTGATCAACATGACGATCATCAGGAAGTTGGTGCCGCAGCGGGGGTGCAGCCGGGGAAAGGTCCGCACGTTTTCCACCGTCAGGGGCATGCCCGCTTCGTAGGTGAAGATCGTCTTGTGCTCCGCCCCGTGGTACTTGAACACCCGCTGGATATCTTCCATAGAAGATATGGCGGCAATATAGACAAGAAAAATGCCCATGCGTAAAAAGCCTTCCGCCAGATTCAGGGTCAGGCTGCTTTGGGTCCACTGCTGCAGATAGCGCATGGACCAGGTGGGAATGGCAATAAAAAGACCGACAGCCAGGGCCACGGACACCACCATGGTCAGGGCCATCTCCTTGTCGTCCATCTGCTCATCTTCGTCGCCGGAGACCTGGGCGGAATAGCTGAGGGCCTTCATGCCCATCACCAGAGATTCCACCAGGGCCACCACGCCCCGGAGCAGCGGTTTTTTTAAAATCGGATACCGGTCGGAGATACTGTTGACCGGTTTTACATCCACGTCGATGGTACCGTCCGCTTTGCGAACTGCTACCGCCACGTCTTTGGGACCGCGCATCATCACGCCTTCGATGACCGCCTGTCCGCCAATACTCAGTTTAGCCATAATTGATTTATATGTTTATCAGACAAGACCGGGAAGCGCTTGCCGGAACAAGTTCCCCCATATACAACTACAGCAGAGCCTAAGCTCTGCTGTGTGAGTTGCTTTTATTTGCTTTCTACATTGTAACGCTTGTTGAATTTTTCGATACGGCCGCGGGCTGCTACGTTGCGCTGCTGACCGGTATAGAAGGGATGGCATTTGCTGCATACGTCCACGCGCAGCTCCGGTTTGGTGGAGCCGGTGGTGAAGGTGTTGCCGCAGCCACAGGTTACTTTGCAGTCAGTATAAAATTTCGGATGGATTTTTTCTTTCATTTCTATGCACCTCTTTTTTTATTTGCATTAATATTACCCGACATTAATGCTTCACTATAATATCACACTCTTTTGCAGAGTGCAAGTAGCAGTTTTAGATTTTTTTTTGGTATTGAACTGTTGCATCACTTTGCTTAAGTCGCCGTCTTCTTTCAGCCACAGTTCCAGAGCGTCAGCCATTTTTTTCACGGCATCTTCAATGAGCTGTTTATCGTCGCCGGCAAATGGCTGCAGCACGTGGCTGATCACTGCCTGCTGTTCATGGACCGGGTGACCGATGCCCAGCCGGAACCGGGGAAAGGCGTCCGTCCCCAGGTTGCTGATAATGGATTTGATCCCGTTATGGCCGCCGCTGGATCCGTTCTTCCGGATCCGGATGGTTCCCAGTGGCAAATCCATATCGTCATGGACCACCGCCACGTCTTCCGGGGCGATATTATAGAAGTGAGCCCAGGGGCCCACGGCGTTGCCGCTTAAATTCATATAGGTCGTCGGCTTCAGCAGAAATACTTTTTCCGGCGCCCGGTATTCCACAAACATGGCGTTCCGGTCCGTTCGCCAGCTTCCTTCCAGATTCCAGCGATGGGCCAGCTCGTCCGCCACCATAAAACCGATATTATGCCGGGTCTTATCGTACTCTTTGCCGATATTCCCCAGTCCCGCAATAATTTTCATCTGATTTTCTCCTGATATTCTTCCAACGATACCAAATGATACCCTTTTTCCTGCAGGCTGTCAATGAGGGGAGCCACTGCGTCCACCGTGGCCTGCCGGGACGCTTTGTAACCGGGGCTGTCCCCGTCGTGCAGCAGCACGATGGATCCGTCTTCTGCTTTGTCCATGACCCGGCGATAAATTTCCTGACTGTCAATCCCCGTCCAGTCCCGGGGAATCACAGACCAGTTGACCACCGTCAGGTTCTGCGCTGCCGCGGTTTCCATCACCGAAAAATCCCGGAACCCGTGAGGGGGCCGCCAGTACACCGGATCTTTTCCGGTGATAGCGTGCAGTACAGCTTTGCCCTGCTCCAGATCCTTCCGTTTTTCTTCTTCCGTCAGCTTCAGGAAGTCCCGGTGCCGAAAGGCGTGCAGTCCCACCGTATGTCCTTCCGCCGTCATGCGCCGCACCAGTTCCGGATATTGCTGCGCCTGCTCCGCCACCAGAAAGAACGTGACATGAATCTTTTTTGCTTTTAACAAATCCAGCAGGCGGTCGGTATAGGGCGGATAGGGGCCGTCGTCAAAGGTCAGGGCAATAAATCTGTCTGACAACATAGCCGGAGAAGAGGATTCTCCACTTTCCGGAACAGACTTTTGCGCCACCGGTCCGGACAGCCTTTCGGATGCAGTCACAGAAGTTTTGGCTGCAGGGTTTCCCGTCACGCCATTGTTCACTGCTGTGCCCTGTAACGGCAGAGCATGCTTTCCACTGACCTGCAAATCCGTCAGCCGGTTCACCGTTTTCCCGTACCCGTTGCCAATCGGATACACTGCCGCCGCCAGCGCGCCGGAACCTGCCAGCAGGCAGACTGCGGAAACCAGCACCGCCATTTTCCGGGAAATTTTACCGCAGCGCCCCATCCAAAGCAAAATCAAGGCTGCCAGATAAAACGCTCCCAAGATACATAACACACGCATAAACACTACCTTTGCAAGAAGAACACCGATTCACTGTATTTGCATAACTGCCGGCACGCAAAAGCACGAAGCAGACGCGTAAACAAATGAATCACGTTTCCCTTGATTACTAAAAATACGAAAGGCTCCGCATACCATGACACGGAGCCTGAGAAAACCGAATCCTACGAAAACACCGGTCCGTAAACCGGACCCATGGGTACCTTACATTAAGAAACTTCCTGTCCTTACACTTCTTCAAACAGCTGGCTTACGGACCAGTCGTTGTAGATGCGCAGCATGGTCTCTGCCAGAATCGGGGCAATGGACAGCACCTTGATCTTGGGGTGTTTTTTCTCCGGCGTCAGCGGGATGGTATTGGTCACTACCAGTTCCGTAATTTCCGAAGCGGCGATACGGCTGATAGCCGGAGCGGTCAGGATGGGATGGGTGCAGCAGGCATAAACTTCCCTGGCCCCAAACTTCTTCAGCGCCTTGGCCCCTTCTGTCAGGGAACCAGCTGTATCTACCATATCGTCCACCATGATGGCCGTCTTGCCTTCTACGCTGCCGATCAGGTTCATGACTTCCGCCACACCCGGTTCCGGACGGCGTTTATCAATAATGGCCAGACCGCAGCTCAGACGTTCCGCAAACACACGGGCACGGCTTACGCCGCCCAGGTCAGGGGAAACCACGATCATATCCTTCAGGTCTTTCTGTTTAATGTAATCTGCCAGAACCGGCGCAGCCGGCATATGATCCAACGGGATGTTGAAGAAGCCCTGGATCTGGGCCGCATGCAGGTCGATGGTCAGCACCCGGGTGATGCCTGCGCACTGCAGAATATCCGCCATCAGCTTGGCCGTAATGGGTTCACGGCCCCGGGCCTTGCGATCCTGACGGGCGTAACCATAAAAGGGGATCACCGCAATGATATGATTGGCGGAGGCGCGCTTGAACGCATCAGCCATGATCAGCAGTTCCATGACATTGTCATTGACAACGGGTCCGCATGTAGGCTGGACAATAAATACATCTTTGCCGCGAACGCTCTCGTTGATCATGGCCTGCACTTCGCCGTTGTTGAACCGGTTGATGACCGCATCGCCTAACGTGGTTCCCAGATAGGCCGCGATTTCCCGTGCCAGGTCCGGATTTGCGTTGCCTGTAAAAATCCTGAATTTGTCTTCATTTGCCAACATTTTGGACTTCCTCCCCTGTTTTTCATGGATTTCTGAAATGACTTGCCGCAAATTACTGTTTTAAAATTCCCTATTTAGTATATACCAAATCACCCATTTTTCACAAGTATTTTTATTGAGGAAAAAACGGGGCAACCCGGTTTTAACTTTTTATAAATAATTTTGTTCTTCTTTATTTGTTTATCTCACAGTCATGGACATGGGTAAATTCTACACGGCAGCCGTCGGCCACCTTCACGTTTTCCAGGCGCACGTTGGGGCCGATCTCGCAGTCCTCCCCGATCACCGTCGCCCCCTGCAGCCAGGTGTTGGGGTAGATCACGGTATCCGGCGCAATTTTTACACTCTTTTCAATGAAAGTGGAAGCCGGATCCATAATGGTCACGCCGTCATCCATGTGCCGTTCCGCGATCCGGCGGCGCATGACGCTTTCCGCCTCGGCCAGCTGGCGGCGGCTGTTGACACCCATGATCATCTCGCTGTCCGCGGTGATCACGCCGCCCACCTTTTTACCCATGGCCCGCAGCTTGGCCAGCACATCCGTCAGGTAATACTCACCCTGGGCGTTATCGTTGCCCAGGGTCCGCAGCACTTCAAACAGCAGCGGCGCTTCCACACAATAGTTCCCGGTATTGATCTCTTTGATCTGCTTCTGCTCTTCGGAAGCATCCTTCTGTTCCACAATGCCGGCCACGTCCCCGTTAGCATCCCGCAGGATCCGTCCGTAACCGAAAGGATCATCCATCAGGGCGGACATAACCGTAGCCGCCGCGCCGGATTTAACATGCTCCGCATAGAACTTTTCCAGTTCATCCGCCTCCAGCAGCGGCGTATCCCCGCACAGGATCATCACCGTGCCGGTAAAATCTTTCAGGGTATCCGCAGCCTGCAGCACCGCATGACCGGTCCCCAGCTGTTCCGCCTGCAGGGCGATCCGGGCCCGGTCTCCCACCAGTTCCCGCACCAGCTCCGCGCCGTGGCCGATCACCACCACGTTATCACGGCAGCCGGCCGCTTCCGCCGCGTCCATCACATGCTCCAGCATGGGGTGCCCGCCCACTTTGTGCAGCACTTTCGGTAATTTGGATTTCATGCGCGTGCCCTTGCCTGCCGCCAGAATTATAGCTGTTAAGTTTGCCATTCTTTCTCTCTCCTCTTTATTGCATATCGAATTTTAATTTCACGGTTTTATGAAAACAGTTTTGTCATCCGCTGCATTTTTATTGCAAACCGAATTTCAGTTGCACATTTTTACAATTTTTTTCGGTTTCTTGTATTTTATGAAATTTTTGTACCGGCTACATTATATAACTATGCTTCTGTAATTACAAATACTTTTCCGCGAGCGGCCACTCCTCCGCCTTATCCAGGTCCGTACCGATGCAGGCATATTCCGTGATCACTGCCCGGCCCCGGTAACCGAACAAGGCGGAGACCTTAGCCTCCACATCCGCCAGGGACAACTGCCGGAACAACAGCTTCACAATAAAAGAAACTCCCAGCCAGGCCGCCAGCTTCAGCGGATTTTTGCGCAGGGCGAACACCTCCTGCATTTTTTCGATACAGCCGGGGAACAGGGAAACGGAAACCAGCGAAACGTTGCCGCCGGTAAAGTCCCCTTCTTTTAAATGAAAGAATGTGCGCCGCAGCGTAGGGTAATCCCGCAGACAGGCCTCTTTCCGGACAATGGCATAGACCCCGTCCGCCTCCGCCGCTTCCGCCCGGGCAATAAAATCATCCAGCGCCTCACCGGTGAGGAAAGGCAGGTCGTCGCAGACGGTCACCACCCTGGTTATATTCTCATGGCCCGGCTGCTCCCGCAATTTTTGTATGGCCGCCGCCGCACATTCCGCCATGCTGCCGTCACAGACACAAAGCAGCAGATCCGGGGCCGCCTGCCGAAACGCATTTACGTGTGCGCTGTGGGTCACCAGGACCACAGACGCCACCCGCCTGCTCTGCCGGACAGCTTCCCGTATATACTCCAGCAGGCGCCGGCCCTTCAACTCCGCCAGCGCCCTGGCCCGCAGTCCCTGTCCCGGCAGGGATACCGTCCCCCCACCGCCGGCCAGGATCACCAGGTCATATGTAAAGAGACGCTGATCAGCCAGCGTCTCCGTTTCTTTTCGCATTTCCGTATTCATTGTCTTCCGTCACTTTTTGGCCCCCAGGGAATTCCGCAGCTCCTCGCCGCCCTTCCGCTCCGACATGGCAATCATCAGCGTCCGCTCCGCATTTTCCAGATGGATGCGGGCCGCTTCCTGACTTTTCTCCACATTCCGGGCCGCAATGCTTTCCACCAGGCGGCGGTGTTCCTCCTGGGTGTCTTTCAGCCGGCCGGGATAGCGCATGGATACGCCCCGGATCACGGTAATCTGCTCCCGCAGGTTGTTGATGATGTTGCGCAGCCGCTCGTTCCGGCTGGCCTTATACAGCACGTCGTGGAATTCGATGTCCGCTTCCACCACTTTGGCCATATCATTTTCTTCGATGGCGTTGCCGACCTTAACCAGCAGGCGCTGCAGTTCCTCCAGCTCCTCATCGCTGATCCGCTCGGCCGCCAGCCCCGCCGCCAGAGTATCCAGACTGATACGGATTTCATACACGTCGTTGATATCCCGGATCGACATATTGGACACATAGGTCCCCCGCCGGGGGATCATCACCACAAAGCCTTCCATCTCCAGCTTGCGGATTGCTTCCCGCACCGGCGTGCGGCTAACGCCCATCTCATCCGCCATCTGTATCTCCATCAGCCGTTCGCCCGGCGCAAACACGCCGTTGATGATCGCGTCGCGGATGTGTTCGCACACCAGCTCCCGCAACGGTTTATAACTGTCCAGACGAATCTGTTCCAGATGTCCGCTCATACACTTTTCCTCCCAACCAGTTCCGCCACCGCTGCTTCCAGACACAGCGACTGCAGTATCCCGGCAATTCGTTCGCCGGCTTCTCTGTTCTTTACAAATCCAAACACGGTAGGACCGCTGCCGCTCATCATGACCGGCTCCGCCCCATACGCCAGCATGTCCTCCCGGATCTCTCCGATTTCCGGGTGCGCCCCTGCCGTCACCGGTTCCAGCACATTGCCCAACCGCCGCAGCACGCCCGGCACATCGCCGGCCCGTACGGCCTGCACCATACCGTCAATATCCGGATGGATCACATTTTTCTGCTTATCAAATTCCCGGTACGCCCAGGGCGTGGAAATCTCCAGCTGCGGTTTTGCCAGCACCAGCTGCAGCGGCGGCAAGTCCGGCAGCGGCGTCAGTATTTCACCCCGGCCGGTGGCCAGCGCCGTTCCGCCCGCTACACAAAAAGGTACGTCAGACCCCAGCTTAGCGCCCAGCCGTTCCAGTTTTTCCGCAGGCAGACCCAGCTCCCAGTACCGGTTCAGGCCCCGCAGGACCGCAGCGGCATCCGTGCTGCCCCCTGCCAGTCCCGCAGTCAGAAAAATCCGTTTTTCAATATGGATATGCACCCGCGGCTCCCGCCGGGCAAACTCTCCCATCAGCACAGCCGCTTTGTACGCCAGGTTGGAAGGACCTCCCTCCAGCTCCGGCCGGTCTGTGGTCACTTCCAGTTCCGGGCTCTCCGTAATGGTTACGGTATCCGACAGACTGACCGTCTGCATCACCATCGCGACCTCGTGATACTTATCCGGCCGCAGCCCCAGTACATCCAGCCCCAGATTAATCTTGGCATATCCTGTTTCCGTCAGTTTCATAAAAGGTTCCCTGTCATTACGGCAAGCAGCGTCGGTCTTATCCAAATCCGTACCACTGCGTTCCGCAAACATAAAAATAATACTGTATACAAAATACCACATGTATTTTAGCATATTTTATGTTTTTTTTAAATATTTGCCGCGGAAAAAAAAGAAACGCGGATCAATTCGTCTGTACACAGCCAGCGAGCGAACCCATTGAAGCTGTGTTTTCCCGAAAGAATTAATCCGCTTCCCCCTGAAAAAACAAATTCAATAAAATTCCTCTTGCATTTTTCCGCCATAGTGGTATGCTAGGTAAGTATTTCATTGCAAGGAGTATTATATAATGAATAAACAGTTAAAACGTTACCTGACCATCACCCTGGGGACCTGCATCTCCGGCGTAGCGCTGAATGCGTTCTTCCTGCCCCACCACCTATTAAGCGGCGGCATCACCGGCCTGGGCATGATCCTGTACTACCTGTTCGGCTGGCAGGTCAGCCTGACCAACATTCTCTTCAACATTCCCCTGTTCATCCTGGCCTATAAACTCATGAGCCGCAACTATTTCATCAGCGGCATCTACGGCACCCTGGTCCTGTCCTTCTTCCTGCAGCTGTTCGCGCCGCTGCAGCAATTAACCCAGGTCCACGACCCCATGCTGAGCTGTATCGCCGGCGGCGTGCTCCACGGCATCGGGCTGGGCACCCTGTACCGGGTGGGCGGCAGTACCGGCGGCAGCGACATCATCGGCGCCATCGTCCAAAAATTCTACAGCATCAGCATCGGCACCACCGGTTTCCTGATCAACATCGTACTGCTGACGGCAGGCGCCTTTTTCTTCGGACTGGAACCGGCCCTGTACACCCTCACAGCTTACTTCATCGTATTTAAAGTCTCCAACGCCTTCACCGACGGCTTTGACTTCAAGAAAAATATTATCATCATCAGCGACCGGAACGAAGAAATCGCGGAAGCCATCATCAAAATCGTAGGCCGCGGCGTCACCTACATCGAAGGGGAAGGCGCCTACACCCACCAGCACCGGAAACTGCTGTTCTGCGTGGTCAAACTGACCCAGGTAGCCAAAATCAAACAACTGGTGAAAAAGCTGGACCCCTTTGCCTTCATGATCGTCCAGGACGCCAGCGACGTCTTCGGTCGGGGCTTCACCCAGCGGACCGACCACACCGTACAGCGCCCGCCGGAACTGCGCACCGGCTGGAGCGAAATGGGCGAAGCGGAAAAAATCTAAAACAGTTATTAAAAAAGCGGAGATGATATCCCTTACTCCCCTTTCTCGTTTCACACGTCAAAAGGGGGGTCTTCAGAGATATCGTCTCCGCTTTTTTATCTTTCTTTATAATTTGTTTGTCAAATTTCTTTTTTCTTTCAAATAAAAACTCCCCGAATAGCAGGGAGTTTTTATTTTTACAATTTTACCAAATCGGCAACCACAAACTATTCTTTTTTCTCTTCGTCAGCCGAGCGGAACTCCGCATCGGTGAGACCGCTGTTTTCCTCAACCGTACGGGCTTCCCGTTCTGCTTCCTCCGGGTCCGCTTCCGCCTTACGGATGGCTTCTCGCATTTCCGCGTCCACTTCCGCAATGGTTTTTTCCCGCTCCGGGGGATTCTCCGAAGAAGCAGCTTCCGCCGTCCCGTCCGTCGCTTCCGTTCCCAGGGCGCCGCTTGCCATGCCGGCCGCAGCCGAAGCCGCCGTCCACTGGGCCTGCTTGGCCGCCAGTTCTTCCGCTTCCCGGCGGGCTTTTTCCTCATCCTTCACCCGCTGTTCCGCATTGCGGGATTCGGCTTCTTCCGCCGCTCTCCGCACCGCTTCCACCGGGTCCTCGTTATTCAGCACCGCCATGAATTCCACACCGGTGATGGTTTCCTTTTCCAGCAGGTACGCCGCCAGCCGGTCCAGTTCCTCCCGATGCTCCCGCAAAATAGCCAGAGCCTTCTGGTGTGCTTCCTTAATAATCTCCATGACCTTCACGTCCACCTTCGCCAGGGTGGTCTCGCTGCAGGTCAGGGTAGCGTCGCCGCCCAGATACGCGTTATGGATAGTCTCCATGCCCATCATGCCGAATTCTTCCGTCATGCCGAAACGGGTCACCATGGCCCGGGCCAGACGGGTGGCCTGCTCAATATCGTTGGAAGCGCCGGCGGTCATGTGGTTGAACACCACTTCTTCCGCAGCCCGGCCGCCGGTAAAGGTCACAATCTTGGTAAACAGGTCTTCCTTGGTATAATTCAGCTTCTCCTGTTCGTCCACCTGCATGGTGTAACCCAGGGAACCGTTGGTATGGGGAATGATCGTAATCTTTTCCACCGGGGCGCTGTGGGTCTGGCTGGCCGCTACCAGCGCGTGCCCGATTTCATGATACGCCGTATTCTTCTTTTCCTCTTCGGAAATCACCATGTTCTTGCGCTGATACCCAGCGATGATGATATCCACCGCCTGCTCCAGGTCGGCGTTGGTCACTTTGTCCCGGTTGTTGCGCACGGCACACAGGGCCGCTTCGTTGATGATGTTGGCCAGTTCCGCGCCGCTGGCGCCGGGGGTGGAGCGTGCAATCTTCTTCAGGTCCACATCGTCCTGCATCTTCACGTCTTTGGCATGAACTTTCAGGATCGACTCACGTCCGTTCACATCCGGCAGTTCCACCGGAATCCGGCGGTCAAACCGGCCCGGACGCAACAGAGCCGCGTCCAGGGATTCCGGACGGTTGGTAGCCGCCAGGATGATGACGCCCTTGCTGCCGTCAAAACCGTCCATTTCGGACAGCAGCTGGTTCAGGGTCTGCTCCCGTTCATCGTTGCTGCCGAAGGCGCCGCTGTCACGCTTTTTGCCGATGGCATCGATTTCGTCGATAAACACAATACAGGGAGCCTTTTTCTGGGCTTCCTTAAACAAGTCACGGACACGGGCCGCGCCCATGCCGACAAACATTTCAATAAATTCGGAACCGGAAATGCTGAAGAAGGGCACCCGGGCTTCCCCGGCGATGGCCTTGGCCAGCAGCGTCTTACCGGTGCCGGGAGGGCCAACCAGCAACGCGCCCTTCGGCATGGTAGCGCCGATGGAGGAATACTTGCCGGGATTGTGCAGGAAGTCCACCAGTTCCACCAGCGCTTCCTTGGCTTCGTCCTGTCCGGCCACGTCCGCAAAGGTGACGCCGGTCTGGGCCTGCATATACACCTTGGCATTGCTCTTGCCAAAGTTACCCATGCCGCCAAAGCCCTTGCCGCCCATGTAGCGCATGATCAGCTGGCCAATGATAAAGAAGAACAGGATTGGCAGGATCCAGTTATAGAATATGCTTTCCAGCGGTCCGCTTTCCTTGGGGATGACCTGAGAAAAGGTCACCTTGCTTTTCATCAGCTTTTCTACCAGCTGATTGTCGTCTACCCGGCCGGTGACATAAATCTTTTTATCCTCCGGGTCCTTGGCCGTAGCAGCGATCCGCTTGTCGCTGATCTCCACCTTGCCGAACTTGCCCTCGTCCACCATCTGGATAAAGGCATCATAGGACAGATCGGACACCTTGGTCTTGAACATGGCGGGGAACACCCAGGTGTTCAGAGCCATGAGCACCACCATGGCCAGGATGTAGTAATAGTAAAGAGGCCGTCTGCCGTTGTTATTGTTGTTGTTATTGTTCATAAATCTATTTCACCTCGCAGCTGCAGTACAGTTTTTCATAGCAGTTTTTTCATAGTAACATGATAGTATATTCTATCGCGAAAGCACAGCCTTGGCAATATGCCGTGGGTGAAATAATTGAAAAATAAATAACCCGGCTAATGCCATCTTCATAGCGCGGCGCAAACGCTTCGGTGCCTGGCTTCGCTGCGTGCCGTTGGCACGGGGCTTAGAAGCCTGCGGTTCAGTTTGTTTTGCGTGGCTGAGAATACTGCGTGTATTTCTCTTCCTCGCGCCCTCCGGGAGTGCGCCGCTTATTCAGATGGTATCAGGCCGGGTAATAATGTTTTTAATTCTTCGAATCAATCTCCAGCAGGCAGTCCCCGCTCTCAATGCGGCTGCCGGCCTGAACATGGATCTGGCCGATGATACCGCCGATAGGCGCCGCGATGGTGGTTTCCATCTTCATGGCCTCCGTGACCAGCAGCGGCGTTCCCTTGGTTACACTCTGGCCCTTTTCCACCAGCAGCTTCACCACGGAACCGGACAGGGTGGCCCCCACTTCATCCGGATTGCTCTTGTCCGCTTTCTTGCGGGCCACGTTTTCCGTCTTCACATTCTTGTCGAAGATCTCCAGCTCACGGGGCATACCGTTAAATTCAAAGGACACGGTGCGCTTGCCGTTTTCGTTAGGCTCGCTGATGTGGATCAGTTTGATGATGACCACTTTGCCCTTTTCGATTTCCACATCCACTTCCTCGCCGACAGTCATGCCGAAGAAGAAGGTCGGTGTATCCAGCACGCTTACGTCGCCGTATTCCTCGCAGCGGGTCACCCACTGTTTGAACACATCGGGATAGAGGCAATAAGAGGAAACCGCTTCGTCCGTGGTAGGCGCGTTCATGGCTTCCAGTTTTTTCCGTACCTCTTCAAAATCAACGGGAGGCAGCACCGCGCCGGGACGCTGGGTAATAGGTTTCTTTCCTTTCAGCACGATCTTCTGCAGCCGTTTCGGGAACCCGCCGTAAGGTGTGCCGATACGGCCTTCAAAGAACTCGATGACGGATTTCGGGAAGTCCATGGTATCCCCTTTGGCATACACATCCTCTTCCGTAATCTCGTTCTGCACCATGTACAGGGTCATGTCGCCGACAACTTTGGAAGAAGGCGTAACCTTGATCACATCGCCGAACATCATGCTGACGCGGTGATACATGTCCTTGATATCTTCCCAGCGGTCCAACAGCCCCAGGGCAGCAGCCTGCTGCTTCAGGTTGGTGTACTGCCCGCCGGGCATCTCATGCACATAGACTTCCGGGTTGGGGAAGTTTTCGGTTTTGTCCGCCGCTTTGTAATAGGGACGGATGGTCTCCCAGTACCGGGAGAATTCGTTCAGCGCGTCCACGCTCAGCTTGGGCTGACGGGGATGTCCTTCCAGGGCATAATACAGACTGGAGGCCGAAGGCTGGGCGGTCCCGTTGCTCATGGCGCTCATGGCCACGTCCACGATATCCACCCCGGCGTCGATGGCCCGGGCATAGGTGTAAATGGTGTTGCCGCTGCCTTCGTGGCTGTGCAGATGGATGGGCACCGTCACCGCATCCTTCATGGCGCTGATCAGTTCATAGGCAGCCTGGGGTTTCAAAAGGCCGGCCATATCCTTGATAGCGATGATGTTGGCCCCGGCCCGTTCCAGTTCCTTGGCCATATCCACAAAATACTTCAGATTATATTTATCCCGTTCCGGATCCAGAATGTCCCCGGTGTAGCACAGGGCCGGTTCCGCCACTTTGTTGCACTCCCGCACCGCTTCAATGGACAGGCGCATGTTGTCCAGGCTGTTCAGGGAGTCGAAGATACGGAACACGTCCACGCCGTTCTTGGCGGACAGGCGGATAAACTCTTTTACCACGTTATCCGGATAGCTGGTGTAGCCGACCGCGTTGGCGCCCCGCAGCAGCATCTGGAACAGTACGTTGGGGGCCGCTTCCTTAAATTCCTGCAGCCGCCGCCAGGGGCTTTCGTCCAGGAACCGGTAGGCCACGTCGAAGGTAGCGCCGCCCCAGCACTCAAAGGAGAACAGCTCCGGCAGTTTGCCGGCGGTGTCTTTAATGACCCGCAGCATGTCCGCCGTGCGCAGGCGGGTGGCGAACAGAGACTGGTGGGCGTCACGGAAGGTAGTATCCGTCAGCAGCACTTCCTTCTGCTCCTGTACCCACTTCGCCAGCCCTTCCGGCCCTTTGGCGTCCAGGATCTGTTTCGTGCCGGCTGGCAGTTCACCGGTGAAAGGCTTGGGCATATTCATGGGCGCAAATTCCGGTTTGGGTACCACGCCCACATTGGCGTAGCCGTTTACCGTAATGTCCCCAATATAATGCAGCAGTTTGGTGCCACGGTCCCGGCCTTCCGGGAAATGGAACAGCTCCGGCGTCTCGTCCAGGAAATTGGTGGTATAGGTACCGTTGATAAAATGCGGATGCTGCAGCAGGTTTTCCAAAAATGCGATGTTGGTCTTCACGCCGCGGATACGGAACTCCTTCAGGCAGCGCAGCATCTTGGTCACTGCGATGGTATGGTTCAGACCCCAGGTGGTGGCCTTAACCAGCAACGAATCATAGTACGGGGTGATGACGGAACCCGTGAAGGCATTGCCCGCGTCCAGACGGATGCCCATGCCGCCGCCGCTGCGGTAGGCGATGAGCTTGCCCGTATCCGGCATGAAATTGTTCAGCGGGTCTTCCGTAGTGATACGGCACTGGATGGCTTCGCCCCGGATGCCGATCTTGTCCTGCTCCGGAATGCCCACTTCCGGGCTGTGGATACCGTAGCCCTCCGCAATGCGGATCTGGCTCTGGACGATATCGATCCCCGTAATGGCTTCCGTAACGGTATGTTCCACCTGGATACGGGGGTTTACTTCAATAAAATAGAATTCGTCGTCAGCGGTAACCAAAAATTCCACGGTGCCGGCGCTGATGTAATCCACATTTTTCATCAGCTTCACCGCCGCGTCGCAGATCCGCTGCCGCAGTTCCGGCTTCACGAAAGTGGCCGGAGCCATCTCCACCACCTTCTGGTGACGGCGCTGCACGGAGCAGTCGCGCTCGTACAGGTGCACGATCTCGCCCTGTTCGTCCCCCAGAATCTGCACTTCAATATGTTTCGGGTCTTTCAGATATTTTTCCAGATAAATTTCATCGTTGCCAAAAGCTTTCAGCGCTTCGGACTTGGCCAGGGCATAAGCGGTATCCACTTCCTCCGGGGAATTGACCGCGCGCATGCCGCGACCGCCGCCGCCGTTGACCGCCTTGATCAGCAGCGGATACCCGTACTTTTCGCCGAAAGCCCGCACGTCTTCCACGGAAGAAATGGGACCATCGCTGCCGGGGATCATGGGAATGTCCGCCAGCTTCGCCTGGGCACGGGCATTGACCTTATCGCCGAACATGATCAGGTGTTCCACCCGGGGACCGATAAAGATGAACCCTTCTTCGGCGCAGCGTTTGGCCAGCTCGGCATTTTCCGAAAGGAACCCGTAACCGGGATGGATGGCGTCCACGTCATGCTCATGGGCGATCCGCATGATATCCTCAATATCCAGATAGGCTTCCACCGGGCCCTTGCCCCGGCCTACCAGATAGGCTTCATCGGCTTTATTGCGATGCAGGGATAAGGTATCCTCTTTGGAAAAAATCGCAATGGTGTGAATCCCCAGCTCGTTACAGGCGCGGAACACGCGGATGGCAATTTCGCCCCGGTTCGCAACTAAAACCGTCTTAATCTTTCTCATCTTGTCTCCTCCTTGGAATGTGCAGGCATTTTGTCGGGAAACGAGGTCCTGCTGCTGAAAACGGCAGAGTAAACCGGCGCTCCCTCCGATATGTGGCTCTATTGTATTATAAGAGATTTACAAATTCAACCGTTTCAAGCCATGTATACATTATTCTTGTAAATTATGTGAAATCTTAAAACGGCTCTTGCATGAAAGCAAATTGTGATATAATATGCTGTAATGTAAAATATTTCTATAATAATGGCAGGATTGTCCGGGAAGAAATATCCGGACCCTTTGGGAATATGCATCCGAATCACCCGGCATCGCCCCATTACCAATTGTACCTGTATCCTGCTTTTCTCTGAACAAAACACGATGCAACTGAGGTTACAAAATGTCTTCCAATAAAGAAATCACCAATACAACTACAGATTACCAAAGCCTCTACCTGTATGTGGTGGAACACATAGACAGCAAGGGGAACTACGACGCTTCCCCCCTGCCGGACAATCTGATGCGGGAATATACCTACGGCACCGAGGACGCCGCCATGTTCCGGTCCAAAACCGAAGACGGCGACATGGAACAAGCCAAAGATATCTACCTGCTGCTGAAGGCCTGGCTGAAAAATCCCACCCAGAAAACCAAAAATAATCTGTATGAGAAAGTCTACACCACGCCCATCATCACAGTATTTTTTGCCCTGGCCGGCCAGCTTCGCGGCGAAAAGCTCAGCTACGACCTGCTGCATCTGGCCCAGGAATGGTTCTACACCGCCAAGGACCGGGAAGCGGTCAAGTTCGCCTACCTGATCTGCGGGCTCATCGGCCTGGACCAGGTACGCAAGTCCTTTTCCGAGCATCTGTACAACGACCTGTTCACCATGGCCCGCTGCGAGGAGTTTACCATTTTCCTGTGCATGGCCTGTCAGTTAAGCGAAATCCGCCCGCAGAAAGAACTGTGGTTCCTCGCCCGGCATACAAGGGGCTGGGGCAGGGCCATCACCCTGCTGTTGCTGCAATACAGAACCCCGGCCCAGCGTCTCTGGCTGCTGAAAAATGGGCTGGAACTGCGGGTCTTCTGGCCGCCCCTGTCGCCGGTCATCATCAGGGAAAGCCAACTGCCGCAGCTGCTGCAGCAGGAAGAAATTCCGGAAGATATCTATCTGGCCGCCGCCAACGTCATCATCACCTATCTGATTTTCCTGCTCCCCGACCGGGACCCGGCGGAGGATAACATCGAGAACTCGATGATACCGTCGCTGCATATTCCGTTGGAGCTGTTGCTGCAGGATTTCCTGCGGCATGCGGAAACCTACGCCAAAACGCCGCGGAACCTGCTGACCATCTTTGCCGTCAAGGACCGGCTGGAAGTACTGGCCGCCGAAAAAAAAGGAGCCGTCCTCACCGCCAACGCAGCCCAGCTGCTGATTGGCAAGTGCGACAGCCTGATTTTTTACAAAGACTGGGAACCGGAGATCCGGTCTTCCCTGTTCGACCGCAACGGCAGACTGAATGCGGAGATCGTGGACTTTGCCGCCGATCTGGATATTGACATCTGGCCAGATGTGATCAAGTTCTACAATGAGCATCCGAAGGATCAGACCGCTCTTCGCTACCTGATGTTTGCGGAAGCCGGCGGCGACGAGAAGCGGATCGATACCCGGCGCCATCTGTTCCTGGACTGCGCCGAGGCCCATCTGCGGCAGTACATGGAAGATGAAAACCTGCTGGTCAATTTTGCCAATTACCTGCGGGATTACCCCGGGGAAGGAGAACCGCTGCTGCAGGCCTGCCTGACTTCTATTTACGAGCACGCTATCGGCATGGCGGCCCTGTCGGTATCCGCCTGGCCCCGGGACAAGGTGCCCGTGGAACTTAAGAAGGCCGTGATCCAGGCGATGCAGCTGAACCAGAATCCGTTTATCGGGATGGTGCTGCAGTCGATTATTGATGAACGGGAGCCGGGACCGGTGGAGTTTGAGCAGGGGGACATATAGTCACGTTGCAGGGAAACCCGCCTCCCACTCCTCTGTACGCCGCGCATCGCTTCGCTCAGCGTGGCTTCCCTCGTCGACTGGGACCCTCACGGGTTGCCCCGTCAACGCTCAACAATATCTTAAAGTAACATTTCAATAAGACAAATACAAAATAAAAGCGTGCAGGGTTTCGCAAACCTGTGCATGTTTGTGATTCCATGGATTTATGCGCCTGTGGCTTCGAAACTCGGAATCGTGTTGAAAAGGCAACCCGCCTCCCACTCCTCTGTACGCCGCGCATCGCTTCGCTCAGCGTGGCTTCCCTCGTCGACTGGGACCCTTCCGGGTTGCCTTTTCAACGCTCAACGCAATTACACAAACGTGCACAATGGTTTGTTCAATCCCTGCACGCTTTTATTTTTATCTGTCTTTTTATAAAACTATTTTGTTGTTGGTTCATTCCCGTCCCGAAGGATACGGTTATGGGGTCCCGCCAGGTTATAATCCTCCAGTTCTGCCATCGGAACCCAGCGCCAGTCGGTCGGAAGTGTTGCCGCATCCGGATTGGGTGTAAATCGATCTTCCGGATCCGTTTTGCGGGTTTGTTTCGCAGCAGTTGCCTGCGCACATTTACCTGTTACCGTCGCTGCCTCTGCTGTATAAACCGCCATTTGCCAGATTTTATGAGAAAAGACATGCCGGATCTTCCGGACCCTTCGGGATATGTTTCCGACAGCGACTCCCATTCCCGACAGCAAAGCAGTCAGCGCTTCCCTTCCCTGCTCACCTTCTCCCGCACAGTTGGGGAATTCCCACATGCCTGCCAGCAACCCTTTGGACGGACGCTGGTGAAGAAGGTAAAATGTAGCAGCTTCTGTTGGAATGCCTGCCTGATCCCTACGACCATTGCAGCACGATTGCATCGGTTTATCCTGCACCGCTTCTTCCTTCCTCAGTTTCACCACAAACACCGTAATAGGTTCCACCGGAACTTCCTTCTTCGTGATCCGCAGGGGAATCTCATTTTCCTTCCCTGCCTTTTTCGCCAGGCACACCCCAACCAGCGGGCACACTTCACAGCGGGGCTGCCCCGGAATACAAACGGTAGCGCCCAAGTCCATCAAGGCCTCATTGAAATCCCCGGGACGTGCGGCATCCTGCCGTGTTTTTACCAGCTCCGTAATTTCTTTTTTCACCTTGGCGGAAAGAATGTTCTCTTCCATATTATAAATGCGTGCAAACACCCGGAGTACGTTGCCGTCCACCGCGGTTTCCTGCTTGCCGTACGCCATGCTGAGGATAGCGCCTGCTGTGTAGTCGCCGATGCCTTTCAGTTTGCGTATCTCTTCCCTGGTTTCCGGCACCCTGCCGCCGTAATGCTCCATGACCTCCCGCACCGCCGTGTGAAGGTTCCGGGCGCGGCTGTAATAACCCAGTCCCTGCCACTGCCGCACCACGTCTTCTTCTTCCGCAGCAGCCAGCGTGGGAATATCCGGGAAGTGTTCCATCCAGTTTGTATAATAGGATTTTACCGCTTCCACCCTTGTCTGCTGCAGCATGATCTCCGAGACCCACACCTTGTACGGATCACGGGGCGATTCCGTCCGCCAGGGAAGCTTTCGTTTGTATTTGTCGTACCACTGCATTAACAGCGGCGTCCAGTCTGAATTCAACAATGTTTTCACCACATTCTCTTTACGGTAATACTGCACGACCAGTCCTTATCATGACTTCCCCGCTGGAAGGTTGCGTCGCCGCCCACCGTCCAGCCTTTGGCTACTTCGGCTTCCCCGCCGATGGACAGCACAAAGTGGGTTTTATCCTGCACGTTCCGCATGTCATAGGTGTTGGCCTGATTACCCATGTAACTGTACCGCAGTTTTGGCTCCGCTCCCGCAAAGGCGTGCTTCACCCCGGCCCGGATGGCATAGCTGCCCCCCGCCAGATACCGTTTGAACTCTACCCCGGCTCCCATGCCGAAGTAATTGTTGTGCTTGCTGTCTACCACCTGATTATATATGCCGGCCCCGTCTTCCCGGTAGCTGTTCTGCCACAGCCGGGATAACTGCGCGTTCACATAGGGACGCACATGCCAGGGCACATTTTTCTCCGCCTGCAGGTCGTACAGGTACTCGCCGCCTAATTCCAGAACGCGGCTGTGGTAATCCGCCCCGGCCGTCAGGCCCAGGTTGGTAATGCCACGGCGCAGCTTGTTCCGCAGCCAGCCATAGTCCAGATACACCAGGCCTTCACTCCTGCCTTTGCTGTATCCGCCGTACAAACCGAACCGCACATCCCGCAGTTCATTGCTGGCAGTGGTGTCGGAAAAACTGGTCTTACTGTATCCGGCAAACACGCCGGCCCGCCAGTTTTTGCCATAAGCCTTGTCCCATCCTAACAGGGTCGCGGTGCTGTGATAATCCGTATCGTTCCGCATATCCCCCCAGTTCTTGCCGAACTTCAGCCAGATATCGTTGTCCGCCGGTTCCAGGGTCCGCAGGGTAACCGGCACCCCTTCATCCTGACTTTCATCCAGATGCTGCACGGGAATGTTGGTTTGCGCCTCTTTCGCCGTAAATGCATCTTTCAGCCGGGAAGACAGCAGATGCTGAATCACCGTACTGCGCTGGGCCAGCGCCATACTTTTCGCCGATGCGTTGGAGGCAATGGAAGACAGGGTTTTCTTTGTTTCTTCAGGCGTCAGAGAAAACAGGGGCCGCATCTCATTCCGGCGGGCGTCGCCTTTGGCCGTCAGGTTATCAAACATCTCCATCATGGCTTCGTAGGTTTCTCCCTGCACCGCATCAACGGCTCCCAGGTTGTTGGCCTCTTTACCGGTCACTACTGCCGTGTTTCCTTCTATTGCGCCAATCTCATCCAGCATGCCAAACTTATAGGGCGCGTTTTGGGTATTCTTCACGGAACCGTAGACCCCATCTGCCTGTACTACGGCAAATGTTTCATCCGGCAGCAAATTTTTCGCAACGATCTGGGCATTATCCAGCATCGCCAGCCCGCTTACCTGAATGGTGCCGGCGCTGCCGCCGGCCACGCCTTGCAAGATACCGTCCGAGAGCAGATTTCCGTTAATGGTCATGGCACTTTCGCTGTTGAGCGCCCCTGCCGTGCCGCAGTTGATGAAAAACCCTTTATCCGTCTCGTTCAATTGGGATGCAAAATCCGGCGCCACCATACGGCTCATATCATGGACCGTATAACTTCCGCCTAACAGCGTGGCGCCCTGAGCCACATACACGCCCACCACGTCCGCCTTGCCGCCGTAGGTCAGCGTACCGCTCTTCACGTTCAGTTTCATGTTGTCCGGGCCGCTGATATTTCCGTTGTATGCCAGGTTCGCCGCAAAATTCAGGTTCGTCACCAGATTGGGAATATAGGCGTCATAGGCATAGCCGTTCTCCCCGGTTTTCCCATTATACTGGATACGCAGCGGTGATTTTATCAGGGTAATGGTCTTTACATTCGGATCGTTCTGATAGGCAGAAATAACTTCCTGTTGGCTTGCCGCAGGCCAGTCCAGAAACTCGCCCAGTTTGACCTCCGGATACTTCTCTTTCAGCCAGTCAGCAAACTCCGGAACTTTTCGCGTCTGTCTGAGCCCGTCATAACTGCCGTCGGTATTGAAATGCTTCCAGTCACTGGTGATGTTCCCGCTGAGGGAGGCCCCTTCCAAAATGTTAATGTTCTGCACAAAAGCGTTTTTTCCGATATAGATTGCGTTCTCCGCGCCGGACAGGGAACCGGTCAGATTGAATTCCCTGACCTGCGGCCCGTTCAGTTCATCCGCCCCCGCATTATATACATTCTCATCCATGTCCGTCAGGTCCGGGTTTTGCGGCATGATAATCGCGCCGTTGTCCTCATTCACACCCCGTTTGTAACGGATATAGGAGCCCCGGTATTCATCAAAGGCGCCGTTAGTGCTGGAGCCGAAATCAAAGCGGACGCCCGTACCGCCCTGCCCGTTGGCAGTCACCGTACCCGCCTGATTCACCACCTGGTCCCGGCCGTAAGCGATCAGGATGCCGTTGCCCCGGAGGCCGTCCGCATAGATGTTCGTGGCCTCGGGAACGATCACCGTGTTCTGCATGCCGTCTACCCGGATACCGGTGGCGCCCGTACCGTTGGTCAGTATGTCCGCCGCCTGGGTCACCGTATTGTTGGATCCGTAGATATGCAGACCGATGCCCAGCGGCACCGTGCTGGGTTTCCCCTGAATATAGGCCGTGCCCTCTTCATTCCGGGCAAAATAGCCCTGGGTGTTGGTAAGGGTTTGCCCGTTCCCGTAAACGGAGTGGCCAAAGAACGCCTCCCGGTCGATGTCATAACCCATGTCCTGCATCAAGGCCAGTTCTACTTCCATAAAAGAAGTATAATTACTGTAAGCACGGTGGCTCATCATACCGGCCGTCTGCAGATGGGAGCCTTCAAACGTATCGCGTTCCCAGCCATTGACGGGAACACCGTTAACGCCGAAGAACGTAGCCCCCGCCAGGGCATCCGTCACATTCGGGCCTATAAAAAAGGCTTTCCCGTTTTTCCCGGAAGCATCTTCCTTTTTAAATCGGTTATTTACAATAAAGAAATCGCTTTCCTTTACACCGGGGTCCGCTTTCTTTTTTTCCGCAAAGCCCGCCGCCGACAGGATTTCCATCCCCGGTTTCGCCGGGTTCAGGTTCTGATCCACCAGATGCAGGTTCCAGGATCTGACATCGGTTACTTGGGAACTAAACCGCGTCATCTCCTCCCCGGTTGCTTTGGAACACTTTACCTCTGAACGGTTCTTTGGTACATAGACATTTCCTTGTTCGTCCAGATAGTCCACCAAATTATAGATACCCAGGGCGTGCCCCAGCTCATGACGGAACGTACCCACAAAATCCGCCGCCTGTTCGTTGGTCGGCAGCACCGTATCGGTGTCCACCCACCAGCCGTCCACCGTTCCCTGGCGGGCCGCCCCCACATACTGGCCTATTAAGATGAGGCTATACCCATAATCTCCCGGAGGCAGTTTATCTGCGTCTTCCTGCATCCGCAGCAGCGATTTTCCGTCCTGCAGCTGCTGCACCACAAAATTAACATTGGTATCGCGGAAATCTCCCTTTTCCTTCGTATGAGAAAAGGTTTTCGCATAGGCATTCTGCACGCCTTCCTGCGTGGTCACAAAAACCTGCCAGGGCTGCCCGTTTTTCACTTTCGCCCCCAGCAGCCCCGTCCAGTAGGCCGTGCCGGATTTTGCCGGTTCAATCAGAGATGGGTCCAGTGTATACTCGGCTTTGTTTACAAAACGCCCAATTCCCTCACCCTTGGTCATTTCCTGTATTTCCACCACCGGTTTTCCATTGTAATACACATATTCCGGCGCTTTTACAAACGCATGGCCGTAGGCGGGCATGGCCAGCAATGCAGCCAGAATGGCTGCTGTCAGCTGCTTTTTTTGTTTTCTGTGAGTGTTCATATAAAAGGTCCCCTCAAAATAAATTTTTGCAACGATTTACAATTATTTATAATTACTTACAATTATTTGCAATTATTTGCAATATTTTGTTTTATCAGATAATTATAGCCTGCTGCACAGCAATAAGTCAATAAAAGCAAAAAGTATGTAGATACGTAAGGAAACCAAATCTATCTAAAGCCTATAAATAACAGAAAAGCTCAAAAGAAACAGCATCGCAAAACCGGAAACGCTTGCTATTCCATGGACTCATTTGATTGCCTCTGCGGTGTATTTCGTTCCTCTGCCATTACCGACAGACTGCACATAACCTTTATCCATGAGCCTGCGCAAAATGGAAACCACTTTCGTTTTTCCGAAGCCGGTTTCTTCAACAAGAGAAGAACTTGGCAGAGCCCTTCTCTTGATCAGCAGATAAATCCGGTTCTCATCCGCAGTTAACGCATTGCAAGCGTCCATCACCGGAAGCATTATCTTAATCGAATTCTCAAACACTTCAAAGATCGGTTTTCTATCGTTATCTTTATACGATTCTTTAATCCTGCGGATTCCGGTCCCAAACCGCTCTATTAAATGCAACCGGAAAAAGAGATTGCCGATAATTCGATTTCGAAGAACAGAAAGACCTCCCCTCAAATACTCTTCTTTCGTTACACCCTGCGGCAGCCCGCCGGGAGACGTAATCTCAATTTTATCCGGGAACATTTCAACATGAATATTGGTTTCTACATCCCATGTTCTGTGAACCAGCGCGTTGGCAACCGCTTCACGATAAGCTGCTTCCGGAATCAGAATGACAGTTTCCCTTTCACTGCCATTGATTTGTTCATATTGATAATATTTACGATACATAGATAACGCTGCATCATACTGGGTCAGGATAGATTCCCGCTCATGCAACTCCCGGTCAAGCAAAATATTTATACTGTCTCCAAATCGTATCATGTCAATACCGGAAAAACTGTTTTGATCTGCTAAAAGCTCTGCCGCAACGGTAAAGCCTTCCCCGTCTTTATACAACTCCAGCGTCTTTAATGTATCCGGCGTAACATTCTCCAGATGCAACACCGTTTTAAGTTTTCTCTCCAAAACAGCAAAATGCAATTCCTGATTACGTGCCACAGACTCTTCAAATGAAAGATTCTGTCCTTCCAAAATCAATCTGGTCAAGGACAGACGGTCAACAGGCACTGTTGCGGAATCATTCCGACGATACGCTTTTGCCTTATACAGATACGGTTTATGCAACCCTTCCGAAACAGTTAAAGTAATCACTGATGTTCTTTCATTAATTTCCAGAATATATTCCGGTACAGGGTCAAGACTGTCGTTAATGCGGTTTTCTATATCCAGGCATACTTTTTCCGGATTCTCTATGCCTTTCACTACACCATTATCCATAACGCCAAAAAGAATTTTGCCCGTCCCATAATTAGCAAATGCGCTGACAGTTTTTAAAAATGTATTAGTAACGGATTCTTTAAATTCCAAATTCTTTGATTCTCTCACAGTGCGCCTCCTGATAATAAACGAATTTTCGTCGATACCATTTTAACAAAAAACGAACGAAAAAGCAACCGTAAAATTTTTCGTTCGTTTTTTTGTTCGTTTTTGTTTTTTCTTTCTACAGCATAATAGGATGCTGGCAGCAAACCTTTTTCCAGACGTTGGCGAAGGAGATAAAACACCCTCGTCTGTCACCGAAGGTGTTTTTAGTTTCAGCTTTGTTCTTTATTCCATCCATTCTGTATGGAAGGTGCCTTCTTTGTCCACGCGCTGATAGGTGTGGGCGCCAAAGTAATCCCGTTGGGCCTGCAGCACATTGGCGTTGCCGCTGGCGGTGCGGTAGGCATCAAAGTAGGACAGGGCACTGCTCAGCGCCACTACGGACACACCCCGTTCCGCGGCCAGCGCTACTACGCGGCCCCAGCCGGCCCGGGCTTTCTTCAGTGCTTCCGCGAAGAAATCGCTGAACAGCAGGTTCTTCATACCGGCCTGTTTCGCAAAGCTTTCGCTGACGTCATCCAGGAACCGGGCCCGGATGATGCAGCCGTTCCGCCAGATTTTGGAAATCTTATCCATCTGCAGGTTCCAGCCGTAAGTCTCGCTGGCGGTCCCCAGCAGGTTGAAGCCCTGGGCGTAAGCGCAGATTTTTGCCGCATACAACGTGTTGCGCAAATCTTCCAGCAGCTGCGCTTTTTCTTCCGCCGTAAAGGTTTCTTTCCGGCAGCAGGCAGCGGCTTCCAACACTTCCGGCAGTTCTGCGTACACTTTTTCCAACGCAGTCCGTTCTTCTTTATAGGTACTCATATTACGGGCAAACACCGCTTCCGTAATGGTCGGCGTAGCCACACCCAGTTCCAGGGCGCTCATGCTGGTCCAGCGGCCGGTGCCTTTCTGCCTGGCCACGTCCAGAATCACATCCACCATGGCCCTGCCGGTCTCCCCATCTTTTTTCTTTAAAATGTTGGCGGTGATCTCAACTAAATAGGAAGAAAGCTCCCCTTTGTTCCATTCGTCCCAGACCTTTGCCATCTCTTCCGGCTCCATGCCCAGCACCTGCCGCATGATGGTGTACACATCAGCGATGAGCTGCATGTCCGCATACTCGATGCCGTTGTGGACCATCTTCACATAATGGCCGGCACCGTCGCTTCCGATATAGGTGACGCAGGGTTCCTTGCCGCTCTCCCCCGCCTTGGCGGAAATGGCCTGCAGCATGGGTTCCAGCTGCACATAGGCTTTTTCAGTGCAGCCCGGCATCAGGCTGGGTCCGTGAAGAGCCCCTTCTTCGCCGCCGCTGACACCCATGCCTACAAATTCCATCCCCAGTTCCGCCAGCTTCGCGCTGCGCCGCCGGGTATCCTCAAAATAGGAATTGCCGCCGTCAATGACAATATCGCCCTTCTCCAGCAGCGGAGTCAGCGTATCCAGCATGGCATCCACCGGCGCCCCCGCCTGGATCATCAGAATGATCTTCCGGGGCCGTTCCAGATTCTGCACCAGCTCTTCCAGACTGTACGCCGCCTGCAGACAGGGATCGCTGCCAAAATTTTTCATAAACTCATCCGTTTTGGCTGCGGTTCTGTTAAAAACAAGAACCGGAACATTTTTACTCGCCAGGTTTCTCGCAAGGTTAGCCCCCATAACAGCCAAACCGATCAAGCCGATTTTTGCATTTTGCATTCGTTTGCTCCTTTATATGAACAAGTGGAGAAAAGCGCCGGGCTTACCCCGGAAGGGCTTGCCCCATCGAAGCGTGTCGCGACGAACCGCAACTCGGATTGCGCGTGAGTCGGCGATGCGATTCGGGGGAGGGAGGGGTAAGCCCGGCGCTTTATAATTTTTCAAAAAAGGCGCACGCAACACGCATGCGCCTTTGGGATGGCAATGATTATTTCTTAACAGCCTTGTTCCATGCTTCCAGCAGGCGGGCACGGTTGTCGCCGGACCACTGGAAATCGTATTTCAGCAGCTTCGCGTCTTTGAAAGCCAGCGCTTCTTTCGGCGGATTGGCTTCCGGATTGGTCAGGAACTGATAGGAATTGTTCTTCTGACCGATTTCCTGGGCTTTCTTCGTTAAGCACCAGTCGATGAACTTCTTGGCAGCTTCCTTCTGGGGAGCGTTCTTGATCATGGCAACAGCGCCCAATTCGTAAGCGGTGCCTTCTTCCGGCAGGGACAGAGCCACGTTCTTGTTGCCTTCCTTCATCAGGCGGATGCCGTTATGCAGGTAGGTGATGCCGATGGCGCATTCGCCCAGAGCCGCGGAACGGGCCGGAGCTGCGCCGGCTTTGGTGTACTGTTTAACCTGTTTGTCCAGTTTGGCCAGGTAATCCAGGCCTTTTTCTTCGCCCAGGCGCTGTACGGTTGCGGAAACCAGCACATAACCGGTGGAAGCGGACCCCGGGTTGCCCATAACGATCTGACCCTTGAATTCCGGTTTCAGCAGGTCATCCCAGGATTTCGGGGGCTGCGCTTTGTGTTCCTCAAACCAGCGTTTGTCCAGGATAAAGCCCAGATAGCCCTGGTAAATGCCGGTCCAGAAGCCTTCCGGATCCTTGAATTCGGCTTTGATCTTTTCCGCATTGGGGGACTTGTAAGCTTCCAGCAGGCCTTCCTTTTTCGCCATGATGAAGCTGTCGGCGCTGCCGCCATACCACAGGCTGGCCTGGGGATTGTTCTTTTCTGCGCGGATACGGCTCAGGGTCTCGCCGCCGGACATACGCACGAATTTCACTTTGATGCCGGTATCTTTTTCAAACTCGGAAGCCACCACCTTGGCTGCCTGTTCTACGATACCCATGTACATAACCAGTTCTTTGTCGTTGCCTTTCGCTGCTTTCTTGTCGTCAGCCTTTTTGTCTCCGCCGCCGCAGCCGGCAAACGAAACGGTCAGTGCTGCCATGGCTGCCAGTGCAGCTGCTTTTTTCCAGGTAAATTTCATGTTCCTTTTCCTCCTTAAAAAATATAAAATGTATTGTTTTTTTAGAGCCGGCACCGGGAACGTTTGAATAAGCGAAGCACTCCCGAAGGGCGCGAGGAATTGTTCATTAAAGAAGGTCTTCCAATAAACGAGACAATTCTTTACACGGAACTACGCAACGCGGGACACACCCGAGCGTTTGCTGAGCGCTATGAAAACGTTTCCGGTGTCGGCATAATCATCACTGCTACAATTTATTTCTTTATGGCGTGCAGACTTTCCCGCTGAATGCGCAGATACACCGTCTCGCCGGGCTTGTAAACTTTCTTGCTGCTGGGGTTGTAGGTCTGGGTCACCAGTTCCTGGTCTCCCACCTGCACCACATAGTCCTGCATCTGGCCCATGTAGGTGGAGCTTGTAACTTCCGCCTTTACATCGCCGTCATCCGCCAGTTCAATGGCCTCCGGACGAATCACTACTTCCACCGTATCGCCGGCAGCCAGTTCGCCCTGAATGCACTTGGCAGTGAATTCCTGGCCGAACATTTCCACTACCGCGGTACCGATTTCCATGCCGGGGCCCGCCTTGCTTTCCAGCCTCGTGCCCTGGCTGCTGACGCTCTTCACCCTGGCCGGCACAAAGTTGGCGCTGCCGATGAAGTCCGCCACAAAGTGGCTGGCCGGGTACTGGTAAATCTCCGTGGGGCTGCCCACCTGCTCGATCTTGCCGCCGTTCATGATGATGACCTTGTCGGACAGGGCCATGGCCTCACTCTGGTCATGGGTTACGTACACGCTGGTGATGCCGATGCGCTGCTGGATCTTGCGGATCTCCGTGCGCATGTACACACGCAGCTTGGCATCCAGATTGGACAGGGGTTCGTCAAAGAGCAGCACCGCCGGTTCCATAACCAGGGCCCGGGCTAACGCCACACGCTGCTGCTGACCGCCGGAGAGCTGGTTGGGCATCCGGTGTTCCATGCCCTTCAGGCCTACCAGGTCCAGCATCTTCATTACTTTTTCCTCGATGGTCTTCTTGTCCATCTTTTTATTTACCAGGCCGTAGCCTACGTTATCATACACATCATAATGAGGGAACAGCGCGTAGCTCTGGAACACCATGCTGGAGTCCCGCTTGTCCGGGGTCAGCTCGTTGATGCGCACGCCGTCCAGGAGGATCTCCCCGTCGCTGATGCCTTCAAAGCCCGCGATCATGCGCAGGGTCGTGGTCTTGCCGCAGCCGGACGGTCCCAGCAGGGTCACGAACTGGCCGCTGGCGATATCCACGTTGATGTGGTCCACCGCCAAAAAGGTGCCGGTGCCTTCATGGGTCACATATTCCTTGGTCAGATTTTTTAACTGGATGCTAGCCTGTTTTGCCATTTTCAAATTCTCCTTCTCACTTGTCTGAATTACCCTGTGCTGCGTTGTCGTCGGTGGTCGTAGATTGGGCTACACCGTCCCTCCTCCGCCTTGCACAGGAAAATTTATCCTGCACAATACTTTTTCATGTTTTCTGTATGCCTGACTTATGCCTGACTTTTCTGCGGGTTGCTGCCCAGCCGGTTCAGCATCAGCTTAATGACTACAATTGCTACATATACAATGAGGATCAGGATGGTGGAGAAGGCCGAAGCCACACCGAACTGGTTGTCTTCCACCTGGTCCAGGATCAGGACCGTCAGCAGACTGTAGTTGGCGGACACCAGGAAGATGACCGCGCTGATACTGGTCATGCTGCGGATGAAGGAGTAGATCAGGCCGCCGAAGAAGGCGCTCTTGATCAGGGGCAGGGTCACCGTGGTGAACACCCGGCTGGCATTGGAACCCAGGTCCGCCGCCGCTTCTTCAATGCTGGGGTCAATCTGCTGCAGGCTGCTTTCCCCGGCCCGGATGCCGATGGGCAGGGCCCGGATCACAAACGCCGCGATAAGGATGGCCGCCGTACCGGTAAGCTGTACGGGAGGCTCGTTAAAGGTCAGGATGTAGCCGATACCGATTACGGTGCCCGGTACCGCGATACTCAGCAGGGACGAGAAGTTGATGAAGCCCCGGCCGATGAATTTCTTCCGTACCACCAGGTAAGCGATGATCATGCCCAGGATACCGGCGATGGGCGTGGCGATGATGCTCAGCAGAGTGGTGTCCTTGATAGCGTCCATGCCAACTTCCAGCGCGTATTTGTAATGGGCTGTGGTGAAACTGTAGTCAACGCCCCACATCTTAATGAAGGACGCGATAGGAATCAGGATGTAGATGGCCAGCACGATGGCGGTCACCAGGAAACAGAAGCCGCCCACCAGGCCCACGATCTGGGGATCGTCGATCATGGTGCGTTCCCGGGAGGCCTTGCCGGTTACGGTGATGTAGGTCTTCTTTTCAATCCAGTACTTGGACAGGATGAACAGGATGATGGCGATGTCCAGCAGCACTACCGCCACTGCCGCGCCGCCCTGCACGTCGTAGCTGCCGATGGCCTGCAGGTACACCTGGGTGGCCAGGGTGGAGAAGTTGCCGCCGATGGCCATGGGGTTAGCGAAGTCGGCCACCGATTTGATGAACACCAGCAGGAAAGCGTTGGCGATGCCGGGCCGTACCAGGGGAATCGTCACCGAACTGAAGGTGCGCCACTTGGAGGATCCTAAGTCCCGGGCCGCGTCTTCAATGCTGGGGTCGATGGATTGCAGCATGCCTGCCAGCAGCAGGAACGCGATGGGGAAGTAGGAAATCGTCTGTACGAAGATCAGGCCTTTCAGCCCGTAGATATTGGTGTTGCTCCAGCCCAGGAGACTGTAGGTCACCAGGCCCCGGCTGCCAAACAGCATGATGATGGACAGAGCCACGGAGAAAGGCGGCGATACCATGGGGAGGAGAGCCATCAGGTTGAAGAGCTTTTTGCCTTTGATGGCCAGATGGGACGAGCAGTAGGCAAAGAGGAAACCCACCGAAGTGGCCAGCACCCCCACGATGATCGCCAGCATCAGGGTGTTCACCAGCGCCTGATAGGTCTCGCTCATTGTCACGATGTTGACGTAGGCCTGCAGGCTGAAGTTGCCGTCCAGGTCCGTGAAGCTCTGTTTCACCACCATCAGCAGCGGCCACACCACAAAGACAAAAAGGGCCAGGATCATACCCACCGAGACCGTTGCAATAATCGGATCCCGGAACGTGTTCCTGGTCGTTTTAATCTGATTCGATATGTAAGTTCCCAGCTTTCCCATTTAGGAGCCCTCCCTGTTCATATTGAATAGTTTATTTCTTTTTTATTTTTCGTTTTGACTAATTTCTTTCTTTTTTCTTCATTCTAACGGGGAAAGACTATTCTGTCAAGCTGAAAACAGGGAGGTTTTTACACTTATAACACATTTTGTAAAATTATGAGATAATTTCTTTGGAACTGTTTTATTGTCACCGTTAACATGCAATTCGAAAAATTTTCTTCCTATTATATTAGGATGCGGGCAGCCATGAATCGTTATTACATTTTCTGCGCGGCAATGGCTTTCCGCACCTGCTTCATATTATCAATATACTCGTCCATGCAGCGCTGCATCACACCGGTGTACAGACAGTCAATAATCGCCAGATGTACCAGACGGGAGGCCATGGCCTCGCTGCGGTAGCTGGTCTCCCGGGCCAGCCCCGTCAGCACCACATCCGCCAGCTTCGTGGCCGGGGATTTCAGATAGCTGGTGATCAGAATGATCTTACTGCCCCGGGACCGCACCATCTCCAGCACCTTCAGCAGGTCAATGCTGGCCCCCGTGTGGGAAATGGCGATCACCACATCCTCCGGTTTCAAGAGGGACGCCGATGCGATTTGCAGATGGGGATCACTGTAGGCATGCACGTCCAGCCCGAACCGCATAAACCGGTGGGCGATGTCCTGGGCGATGTTGCCGCTGCCGCCGTAGCCGTAGGCATCGATCCGCTCTGTCTTCGACACCAGGTCAATGGCCTGCTCCAGCGCCTTGTAATCCAGCATCTTCTGGGTCTCCTGCAGGGCGTCGATCATATCCTGAAAGACCTTGCGGGTAATATCTCGGGGGGTATCGTCCGCATTCACTTCCTGGGACAGGGACTCCGCCGGGGAAAAGAGGTCCCCTGCCAACGCCTGCTTCAGGCCCTGGAAACCGCTGAATCCCAGCTTATGGCAGAAACGGAACACCGTGGCGTCCGCGCTGGACGTGGCGTCCGCCAGCTCGCTCATGGTCATGTGCATCACATCCGCCGGGTTCTTCAATATATAATCCGCCAGCTTCTGTTCCGATTTGGTCAGGCCGTTATAGCTGCTGCGCAGCAACGGCAGGCAGGTAGTCTGCTGAAAGTTTTCCATGAAAATCCCCCCCAAATAAAAATGATATAATATTGTCTGACGTCGTGAACGTTTCTGACAATATTATATCATAATTGATATAACTTGTAGTCACCAAATGAATTCCTATTATCAACATAATTCGTACTAAGAAAAAGTACGCTAGTTACTATAGCTTATCTTTTCATTATTGCAGCTATACTCAAGTTCCCCACGGTACATAAAAAGGCTGCAGATCACACCAACTCCTTAAGGAATTCACCCTATTTATCTTTTGGCTTGCGAATTACCGCAGGTATCAAAACAAACACTATCAATCACCATCTGTAATTCATTATCATAAATAACAAAATTCAATCCCCTTGAATTCTTTGAATACTCTCTTCCTTTAACAAGTATAGAACTTTTAGCTCCGCCCAGGTCTTTATAACCAGAGCTTTTAATCCGATATCCATCATTTTTGTTGCGGAAACGCCCCGCTTTATTTAATGGACCGCCTGAATACTCATATATTTCACCATTTGTTTTAACGCCTATATAGCTTTTGCGAAACATTGTTTTTCTGTCCCAATTCTGTTTAAAACCAATTTCTTTTAATAGCAATTTTGATGAATTCTTCATGTTATTTGCGGCATCATCCTTTGCACTAACGATTATGGTATACCTGTCATCTTTTATAAGTCTAAGATAATTATCAATGTCTTTTGTATCTGAAACTTTATAATTCTTTTCTATATTGTTTAAAGCAAATTTCGTGTTCTCAAACTGAATATCTTTAAAGCTTTTAACTTTATATTTATCGTGTAATAATTTGCCGATAAATGCAGATATTTTCATATTACCTCTAAAATTTCCATGATTCAACACGTTTTCCACAGTGGGATTTTTGCATATTTGCCTGTAATATATTTCTTCATTCAAATCTACTCGATCCACACCGTGTTTTCTACAAAGTTCCTTATGAAAAACATATTTTGAATCATCATATCCTCTTTGCGGTGTAATTACAGTAATCAATTTAATTTCATTCTTTTTACACAAATCTCTTATTTTTACAAAATACTCTTCCATAACTTTTTCTTTTTCAATAGGCTTAACCTTGCTGAAATTGACAGTAGTTATAGGTTTATAGTTTTTATAAAACCCGTCCTTACCAAAGAGCCAACCTTTTTGTATACTTTGATTTTTCTTAACAAAGTCGCTTTCATTTAAGCCTTTCCATCTCGTATGAAAACGAAAATTTGTCAAATAATAGCTTAATATCGTTTGTTTCTTATCTATCTTGCATATAGTATCAATGGCTTCCATTTTTACCAGTGATAGATGCATTGGGTCTATGCACTTTCTCGTTAGCCCTTCCGTGGTATTTAAAGGCGACTCCGGATGCCAATTATATAGAAATCGCCCTTCCAATACCACAACTTTTGGCTTTTGAAAACGCAATGCTTCTTCTAACCAAAAATAGCTTAGAATTATACTTTGTTGTTCACTTCCTAGATTGTAACTGCGAATTCCGTAATCATTATATATTTTTTGTGGGCAAAAATTATTAACTGCAACACTACTCCCCAAAAACAAAACATCTACAGTGTTCTTTTTCATGTTATAAAAGCCATTATAAGTTTCTGTGGATGGCCAAGGGGAATTACTTGAATAATACTTTGGTCTCAATAACCAATTAACATAATATAACGAGGAAGTTAGAATGCACAAAAAAAGTACAGACAATAAAATTTTTTTTACATTTTCTTTCATCAAAATCCCCCATAGATAAAATCTTTTGCATTAAATCCAAATCCATAGGTTCCAAAAACCCAAACCACGCAGATTGATACAATATAAATAATCCATCTTACAAGTAACGGTTGTGCATTAAACCAGTCCCGAATACAGTATTTTTCTTGTATCAGACTAACTATTATAAGAACTATTATTGAAGTACTCAGAACAATCCATTCTTTAATATCTAATCCTAATCCAAATATTTCATTATTAAATAGAATCCATGGGTTCAGGTAACACACCATATTCTTAATCATTTTAAAAGCAACTGTAAGCCCTTGCGCTCTAAAAATGATCCAGGCGAACATAACAAGAAAAAAAGTAATTAAAACATTTAAGAATTTGTACCAAACATTTTCCTTTTGAAAGCCTAAAACATTATAAAATTTATCAAATGACTTTTCTAAAACATCACCAACGATTTGATAAACACCGTGTAAAGCTCCCCAAAAAACAAATCGCCAATCAGAGCCATGCCAAAAGCCGCTTACTAAAAAAGTTATCATCAGATTCGCGAATTTAAAAGCTCTGCCGTTTCGATTTCCCCCAAGGGGAATATAAATATAATCTCTCAGCCAATAACTTAATGAAATATGCCAACGTCTCCAAAACTCTTTGACAGATGTAGAAAAATATGGATGACGGAAATTGTCTGTAATGTGAATACCAAATAGTTGTGCAACACCTTGGGAAATCGTCGTACAGGAATAAAAATCTGTATAAAGCTGTATACTATATAGTATGCCTGCAATCAAGACATAAAAGCCCACATAATCATTTGGGTTATTAAATACTGCATCTACAAAAACTCCTGCCTTATCTGCAATCATAAATTTTAAAAAGAAGCCCCAAATTATCAATTGAATGCCACGAACTATTTGTTCATAGTTAAATATATGCTCGCTAATCAGTTGTTTATGTAAATCAGAAAACCTTGGAATTGGTCCCTGTATAATTTGCGGAAAAAAAGATATAAATAACATGTATTTCAGATAGTTTTTTTCAGCAATAGTTTTATTCTGGTAACAATCAACCAAATATGAAATCATCTGCAATGAATAAAATGAAAGCCCTATAGGAATAAGAATCGAATATGTATTATGGTTTATGCCAGATAATTTAGCAAAATCAAGAAATTTTACAGTCAAAAGCGGTCCGGCAGAGGAAAGAACTGCTAAAATCAGCCAGATTTTTGAATCTTGAAACTTCTGGCGATTTAATAAAACACCCCATATATAACTTATAGTGATAGAAACTATAAACACAAAAATCTGTTGCCAATGATTGCAAGCAAAGTAATAAAAAGAAGTACTGCCAATTAATAATACCAACCACTGCCACTTTTTAGGTATCAAATAATATAAAACAAAAGATATCAATAAAAGAATATAAAATTCTATCGTTAAGTAATTCATATAAAACCTTTCTGAACAAAAAATCAAAATCCTAATATCCTAAAGCCAATATAACCTGCCGACAAATCTAAGCATGTGCTTTCAACAAAGTAAGTAATACTTTAGTTATTTTAATATATATTTCCATTATTTTCAATATCCTGTTTATCGTTACTTTCGTCCCAAAAAACATCTACTTGCTTTATAATTTCTATATAAGGCAGGTGCACACGATGTTAGATAAACTGATATTAGGAAAGAAAATTAAAGAAGCGCGCCAACGAACCGGGTTAAACCAATCGGATTTCGGCAAGAAGATAGGTATTTCAAAACAGGCCTTGTCCAGTATTGAACGTGGACTGTACTGGCCTGGGCTTGATACGTTGGAAAACATATCTGCATTGTGCGGGCTTACACTGAACGACTTTTCAGATAAATTCAGCACTCCCCATAGAATTTTAGAAGAGAGAGAGGAGTATAACACGTTCACCGACAGAGAGCGAAAACTTATCCATCGTTTCCGTCTACTACGCGATGACCAAAAAAAAGCATTGGAAATACTTCTTCACATTAGCAATTCCAATATAAAATAGCGTCACCACTTGATAATTAACAAGGGTGACGCTACATTTTTGTAAACTATTAAGTTGTTAGTTCAAAAAAGCAGCCGCAACCGTCAACCGGAGCGACTGCTCTCGCAGTAAATATAATTTGTTTATCCGTTGATCCGCTTCTTCAAATCTTCCACAATTCTCTTTTCAATGACTTCTGCCGCCACTTTATCCGGCGCGCTGACGGTAATGTATGTCTTCAGCTTCGGTTCGGTGCCGGAGGGACGCACTACTACGGAACCGTGGCCTTCCAGCAAGAACTTCAGCACATTTTCTTTCGGCAGCCCGTCGATGCCGGTGTTGTAGTCCAGCAGGGTTTCTACTTTACGGCCACCAAATTCTGTAATACCGGCGGTCTGGAAATCTTTCATGATCTCTTTCATCTTCGCAAAGCCCGCCGCGCCCTCAAACTGATAGGAGTACAGAGTGTTCAGGCAGTAGCCGTGGCGCTGGTACAGTTCCTCCAGTTTGTCCAACAGGCTGATGCCTCTCGTCTTGTAGTAGCAGAACATTTCGCAGATCAGGAAGGCGGCGTCCACCGCGTCCTTGTCCCGCACATAGGAACCGCTCAGATACCCGTAACTTTCTTCAAAGCCGAAAATGTAGGAATCGGCTTTCCCCTGTTTCTCCAGCAGCCCGATCTGCTCGCCGATGTATTTGAAACCGGTGAGCACGTTCACCGTGCGCACGCCGTAATGGCTGGCAATCTGTTCCACCATGTCCGTAGTCACAATAGTCTTGATCACCACCGGGTCCTTAGGCATGGTCCCGTTCTCCCTGCGGCGGGCACAGACATAATCCGTCAGCAGCATGCCCGTCTGGTTGCCGGTGAGGAGCTGGTAGTTTCCTTCCTTATCTTTCACTGCGATGCCCACGCGGTCCGAGTCCGGATCCGTGGCCAGCAGCAGGTCCGCATTGTACTTGGCCGCGTACTCCATGCCCAAAGCCATGGCTTCATGAATCTCCGGATTGGGATAGGGGCAGGTGGGGAAGTTTCCGTCGGGCTGTTCCTGTTCTTTCACCACGGTAATGTTGGTGTAGCCGGTTTCCTTCAAGGTCCGCAGCACCGGCTTCAGGCCCGCCCCGTTCAGCGGCGAGTACACGATGGCCACGTCCTTGTTGATTTCCGCATCGCCCACCACAGACTGCTTCTTCACTTCTTCCACGAAGGCGGTGTACACCTCGTCCGGGATCCAGGCAATGCTGCCGGCTTTCAGGCCCTCTTCAAAAGCGATCCGCTTGCTGTCCGCAAACAGGTCCAGCTTTTCAATTTCCCCCAGCACTTCGTTGGCCGCCGCGGTAGTCATCTGGCACCCGTCGGCCCCGTACACTTTGTATCCGTTATATTTGGAGGGATTGTGGGAAGCCGTCACCATAATGCCCGCCGCGCACTGCAAAGTCCGGGTAGCATAGGAAACACAGGGCACCGGCATCAGTTCTTTAAAAATGTAGGCCTTGATCCCATTGGCCGCAAACACCTCCGCTGCAATCTTCGCAAACACATCGCTCTTGATGCGGCTGTCGTAGCTGATGGCGATGCTGCGTTTTTCCGCCGGGAAGTGATTGATCACATAATTGCTTAATCCCTGGGACGCCCGGGCCACAATATACACGTTCATGCGGTTGGTGCCGGCCCCGATGACGCCCCGGAGGCCCGCCGTGCCAAACTCCAGATCCTTGTAAAACGCGTCCTCAATTTTTGCTTCGTCACCGGTCATGGCCTCCAGCTCCGGTTTCAGATCCGGATCCGCCACCGCCTTCTCCATCCAGATTTCATACTTTGCTTTTAATGTACTCTCCATGTCGCACCTCTCCAAAAACTATTTAAAAAATATAATCACCCGATTACTAACTTCCTATAATATTTAATTATAACAAATAACGGCACGAAATAAAAGGAGCTGTGACAAAAGTCACAGCCCCTCCAATGTTTTACTAAACTTTAAAATTGTTACGTTTCCTTACCACGGATTAATATCCTGCCAGCAGCTCTTCCGTGTGTTTATAAACCTCTGCCGGATCCTTGATCACCCGGGCCACGCCGGTTTCAATGGCTGCTTTGGCAACCGCTGCCGCAACCGCCGGAGCAACCCGTTTGTCAAAGGCATCGGCTACTACGTAATCTTCCCGCAGATCCTTGTCGTCGATCAGGTTGGCAATAGCATAGGTCGCCGCCACCTTCATCTTCTCATTGATCTCTCTGGCACGTACGTCGATGGCGCCGCGGAATACGCCCGGGAATACGTTTACGTTGTTAACCTGGTTGGGGGCATCACTGCGGCCCGTACCAGCTACCCGTGCGCCAGCCGCTTTGGCAAAGTCGTACATGGCTTCCGGAACCGGATTGGCCAGTGAGAATACGATGGAGTCCGGCGCCATGGATTTAATGATCTCTTCCGTAAATACGCCAGGGGAAGAAGCGCCGATGAGCACATCCGCGCCTACCGCCACGTCTTTCAGCTTGCCGCTGATCTTGTTCTTATTAGTGGTCTTGCACAGCATCTCCTGAATGCGGTCCAAAGGTTTGCCCCAATGGCAGCCTTCGTACAGGGTATCGTTGCGGCCTGCCATGATGAGGTTTTCCGCGCCCATTTCCACCAGCAGACGACCGATGGCCGTGCCTGCCGCACCGCAGCCGTTCATAACGATCTTGGCGGTCTTCAGGTCTTTCTTAACAAAACGCAGGGCGCCCAGTACCGCGCTGACAGCCGCGATAGCCGTGCCGTGCTGGTCATCGTGGAATACGGGGATATCCATGATCTCTTTCAGTTTATCTTCAATGTCGTAGCATTTCGGGGAAGAAATATCTTCCAGGTTGATGGCCGCAAAGGAAGTCTCCAGCGCTTTTACGATGGCAACAAACTTGTCGGGATCTTTTTCGTTGATGCAGACCGGAATCGCGTCCACACCGCCGAACCGTTTGAACAGGACAGCCTTGCCTTCCATAACCGGCATGGCAGCAGCAGCGCCGATGTCGCCCAGGCCCAGCACGCGGGTACCGTCGGTGCAGATACCGGCCATGTTGCCGCGGCAGGTGTACTCAAAGGCCATGTCCGGGGCTTTTTTGATTTCCTTGCAGGGTTCCGCCACGCCGGGGGTATAGGCAACCGCCAGGTCGTGCCGGTCATTCAGAGGCGCTTTGCAGCGGATCTCCATCTTGCCGTGATTCTCCAGATGCATTTTCAAGGACTCTTGCTGTAAATCCATGTACCATCCCTCCTAAATAAAATTTTCTCTTTTGCACGTTTCTATACTTTATAATACAGAATAGTATACACTAATTTCCATATTATGTTATATTACTATCATACTATATTTAAGAAGAATAAGCAACATAAAGCCAAATGATTTATGCAAAATATTTACGGGCCGGGGCACGTTTACAGATACGCGTTTCTGCCTGTTTATATAAAAATGATTTACAAAAGTACCCTTGAACTCCCTTTTTACAAATAATCTATCCCCGCACCGCTTTCCGTTTCATCACATAGTTCCAGAACATGACGATGAAAGTGGCCCCGATTTTCGCCAGCATGTAATGCAGGCCGAACTTTTCCACAAACAGCCACATGCAGACCTGGTTGATTCCCAGCCCCACGATGCTGGAGCCGATGAACAGCGCCGCCTGCCGGCCGGTCTGTTTCCCCGCGCCGGTAAATACGAATCTCACGCAGAGCCAGTAGTTGACAATGACCGAAACCGTAAAGGAGATGGCCGCGGAGTACAGGTAGTGGATGCCAAACCATTCAGTACATATGTACAGAAGGGCGTAATCCACCAGGAAGGATGCGCCGCCGACGATGGCGAATCGCAGGATTTCATAGAGTTGGTCTTTTTTCATATTGGTTCACCATAGTTGTTACGCTGCGTTTATATTGTCAGTATAACAGATTAATCTTTAATACAAAAAACAGCATATAGCGGAACAGACTTTATGTTATTCTCAAATCCGAAATTCTTCTCAGAAACACGAATGGAATACGCAGGAGCATACCGTTTTATATATTCATGCAAACTGGTTGCACTCACATGGCTGCCGCTTTTCACTTCTACAGGAATCAGCCTGCCCTGTAAGGGAACGATGAAATCAACCTCCTGGGTTCCTTTCTCATTTCTCCAGAAATACGGTCTGAATCCCGAGCGGATCAACTGGATCCCAACATAATTTTCTGTCATCCCACCCTTAAAATCCGTCAGTTCTTCTTCCATAAACAGGATATCCTCCGCCCGGATATCTTTCTGGGCGCAAAGGAGTCCCATATCCGACAAATAGATTTTAAAGTCATCAATATCTTTATAGTTTTCCAGTGGTTTCAGTACCTGACCGGCCCGCCAGATACGGAAAATCAGATTGGCAGAAGCCAACCATTCAATGGCGTTCTCATATTCTGCGGCCCGCGCGCCTGTTTTGATAATTTTGTACTGGAAGCGGGTATTCTTTTTGGAAAGCTGCACTGCCACAGTTCCATAAGTAAGACGGGTCTTCTTAATCTCGTTCGAACTTTCCTGGTACTTGCTCATATCATCCAGGTAATCCATCTGAACGGTTTCCAGCACATGCCGGACCTGCGTAAAATCCTCTGTATCCAAAAACCGGACCACGGCTTCCGGCATGCCTCCGACAGCCAGGTAGCGACGGTACAGCTTCAGGGCAGCCTCGTGCAGGGCGGCAGGCATGGGCGCATTTTTCCGGTAACAATCATAAATCTGTTTCACCAGATTCCCTTCCCCCATGGCCAGCAGAAATTCTTCCATATCCATGGGATACATGGTATACCGGTCTACCTTGCCTACCGGAAACGCAAACTTCTCGCGGTTAACAGCAACTCCGAGAAGGCTTCCGGCAGCAATCACATGATACTCCGGCGCTTCCTCACAAAAATATTTCAACGAGGTAACGGCCCGTTCACAAAGCTGGATCTCATCAAAAACAATCAGCGTTTTGCCTTTGGTAATCGTCTGGCCGCTGATGTGGGACAAAAGCGGCAAAAGATAAGATGGGCTGATGTTTTCTTCAAAGGTAGCGGCTAATGTAATATTGGTCTGAAAATTGAAATACGCCACATTATCGTAATTCTTTTTTCCAAATTCCAACACAGCATACGTCTTGCCAACCTGACGCGCCCCCTGAATAATCAGGGGTTTTCTGTATTTGTCGGCCTTCCAGCACTCCAAATAGGTTGAAACCTTACGGTACAGATACATAATGCGCCTCCCGATTTGGAATTTAGTGTAATTTTATAATAGCACAATACAGAATGTAATGCAAATAAATTATAAAAATTGCATTAGATTCTTTATTTAATCTGGTTTAAACCGGTTCCTTTTGGGATTTAGCAAATTACTTCCATAAAAAAAGTTTTTGCACTGAAATGCAAAAACTTTTTATAAATGTAAAGAAGCAAAATGCCTGTTCCGTTATGCAAGTTAACGTGAGCGTTTTTGAAAAAAACAAAATCGCTCACATTAAATTGATTGACCCCAAATTGACCACGGTTCTTTCACTGCGCCCCCAGCTTCACTGCCAGTATCCCCAGATACTCTTTCATGGCAATGGCAGAAGTCCGTACCGCTTCCGCAGACGGCGTAAAAGAAAACGCATCGATGGCAGTCTCTTTATTCGTCTTATAATCCGTCGGGTACGGGATCACACTCACACCTTCCCGCTCAAAAATCAGTACGGACCTTGGCAGATGGTAACCGGAAGTTACCAAGATAACTTTATCCATCCCCATCTTTTCACAAAGCTGCTTAGTATACCTGGCATTTTCCACTGTATTACGGCTTCGATCCTCTTTCAGTATAAACGCCTCGCCGATCCCGGCACCCTTCAACAACCGGTATTCAATCTCCGCTTCCGTCCCGGTATATGAAAACACCTGTCCGCCAGATACCAGGATTGGCAACTTAAGAGCCCTGTGCAACCGGATTCCCATCAACAGACGGTTGGCCGGGTCCGCGGCGGCCTGCCCTTCCCCGTCAAAATCTTTGACTCCGCCTACGCTGCCACCGCCAAGCACAACAATCGCATCCGCATTCCGCAAGGCAGACAGTTCCGGCTGCGCATAATAGTTTTCCAGCGGCTGCAGGAGACGGTCAGACACCAGGGTAATACTCAGCAAATACATCACCGCAAGGGCCACGAAATAATATCGCGTCCTCCGGGTTTTTACAAACAGCATATGGGCAAGCAACAGCAACAGTATAAACAAACCCGGCGGCAAAAGCCAGGCATACAGCAATTTTACGACATACAGCATGGTATCTCCGTTTCAATTATTCATCTGTTTGTGTATTGTATTTTATCGTGCCGTCCGTCTTACTCTTCTTCCCCAAAAAGCACCGTCATATATTCCTGCTTCTGCAACAGAACGCGAACGACCTCCACGTAATTGCCACGCACACGATAAAACGCCTTGTACGCCTTAAAATTCACAGAATAAAAACCGGTAAAGAGGCCCCGGTAATATAAAGGGATACCGCTTTCCGGAAACTCCCGTTTTTGCGCAATCACATCCAAAAAATCCGTAATATAACGCTCCGTAACCTCCAAACTGGCCGAAGCAGAAAACACATCATCCCAAACCTTATCTATATCCTTCCGGGCAGAAGGCGAATACCGGACTACGTAACTCACTTTGCCTCTTCCCTCCGGCGATGAAAGTGCTCTCTCATCTCTTCCTCAGATATCCAGCCTTCTTCTTCCGCAGACCGGATCCCCGCATTCAGTTCGCAGAACAACTGAATCATCGCCTCCGCCTTCTGGAAATGCTCCTCGTCCTTCATATCACGGATGCTGTAGGCGCCATGACCATTTCGGGTTAAATACACCGGGGAACCAGCCTTAACTTTTTCCAACACATTTCCATAATTACGCAGTTCAGAAACAGGAGCAATCACAGGCATAAGAGTACCTCAACTTTCATAAAAAATAAAACCGCTTTATATGATAACAGAACAACATATATCGTTTCGCAACAGCAACAAATTGCGCCGCTACCTCATGTTACCATAAAAGCAGTCTTGTTTCAATATTTTTTCGTAAAATTAGTCGAAGAATTTGAACGTTGTTTCAAACCGTTACAATTTGTAACGGTTGACTACAAATTGTAGTCAACTCACTACTTTCCCTCTTAATTCGAATTTTCAAAACGCTCCAATACTTTGCCGCACGTCTGCTATCAGGTTGATCGGTCAGTACACCTATAACATCAACCACAGGATTATTTACGTACCCTGCTAAAATTAATCCTTCTTCGTCCCAATCATCTTCTTCACTTCTTTGTCGAAATCAGATTCAATGCGCTGCGTTTTATTGAATTCTTCATACTCGGCTATAGCTTTTGCGTCGGCTGCATTTCTGGAAATACGACCGGAACCCTGCAAAATGTCATACCGGCGGAAAGCCAAGAACTCGTTCACGCTGGCAGCGAACTCTTCCATAGTAAATGTCATTTCCCTCTCAATCAGGTCTTCGATGTAATCAAAGTAACCTGAAACAGCGCTTTCCAGTCTCCGAATCTGTGTCTCACTGAGATAGTTTTTGGCAACCGTGACATCGGATTTCAGCACTCGGCCATCCGGGGAATTCTTCCAGACAGTAAGACCCATGTGTTCTTTTGTATGGTCTGCACGGCTGTGTATGATTTCCGCAGCAGTCTGGCCGGTAATCGCATAATGGAATTTGTTCTGGACCATAGCATAAAACTGGCGAGTAACTTCGGAGTCTTTATCATAATCGATACTGCACTCCGCAAAAATATCTGTGATCTGTTGCCAGATACGCCGTTCGCTTGCCCGGATAGAGCGGACACGTTCCAGCAGTTCGCGGAAATAATCCTTGCCGAAAATGGTGCGGGCCTGCTTCAGGCGCTCGTCATCCATCGCAAAACCTTTAATAATATATTCTTTTAGTATGCCGGCGGCCCAGATCCGGAACTGTGTCGCCCGACGGGAATTAACACGATACCCGACAGAGATGATGGCGTCAAGGTTGTAGAATTTAGTTTCCCGAGATTGTGTTTTTCCACGTATTGCACCATGTTGAGTGGTTGTTGCAATTTCTGCAACAACCACGTTTTCATCCAATTCACCTTCAACAAAAATATTCTTAAGATGTCTGCTTATGGAAGACTTGTCAACTCCAAACAATTCGGCCATGGCCTTCTGGGTCAGCCAGATGGTTTCATCTTTGATGATAGCATTAACGGAAACATCTCCATCGGCAGACCGATACATTAAAAATTTAAGCTGGTTTGTATCCATATTATTTCCTTTTTTTATCCGCCTCGTCAAGTTAACGTGAGCGTTTTTGAGAAAATATCAAAATTGCTCACGTTAACTTGATTGACACACCTTTTATTATCAAAACCTAAAATCCATTCCACGTTATTTCATAGTTGCATTTGCAATAAAACAGATTCCTACTTATTTTTCAATCCCCAGTTCATTCATCAACGCATTCTGCAGCAAATTAGAAAAATTAATGTTTTTATTGATAGCCAATGTATTCAACCATGACGGAATCGTTACATTCTTTCTGACAGACCTGGTATCGTGCAACTTCCTGTATTCCAATGTATCTGCTTTGAACAAAGCAATCGTTGTATTTGTCGGCACATCAATTTCATCAATCGATGAAGGTTGAGGAATGGGTATATTATTCTCTTCCCGATTCCATAACATAAGATTCAATACATCCTCTGCGTTTTCAAACGCCTCCTCCCAGGTATCTCCCTGCGTAAAAGCGTCTTCCAAATCCGGAAACTCAACTACAAATCCATCCTCTTCCTTAATAATCAATGCAGGAAATTTATATTTCATATTGCGCATACCTCCCACGTAAAGCAACTTGCTTATTTCTTTATCCCTGATTGCTTTAAAATCCGGTTCAGCAGTCCTTTCTTAACATCAGCAGTAGAATGTCGCGGCACAGGAAAATCTTTTCCCGTTATCGGACTATGATATATATCATGATTTCCACCCGGCCGAACAAAAAAGCAACCATTATCCTTCAGGAGCTTTAATAACTCAGATATTTTCAAAATTCAGCACCTCTTCTTTATTATTTGCTCCATTGATATTATACGCATTTATACGTATGATGTCAATGGGGCACCGCAGCCATAACCATTTTAGAACTTTTGTTCGTGTTTATTTTACGACACTCTCCCCAAAAAGTAAAGAAGAAACACAAAAGCCCGGCGTCAACCGGGCTTTTACTATCTTGTTCTCTCACTCTCTCAAGCAGTTTTATATCTCTTGCCATTTTGCACAATCATATCCCCCATCCGCCACGCTAACGTCACAAATACCCGGTATAATTTGAAAAAAAGATAATTGTGTCAGCGCCGGGCCAACTCAGCCTTTACTAAAAACTCCCGGCACTGCCAATGGCTACCGGGAGGGCGTACATCATGAAAAAAGTTTTAGCAACAGCGTTAGTTTTAAGTTCTTTGTTTTACAGCTTACAGGCAAAGGCCGCATCGAGCCTGGCACACGCCACGCCAACGGTAAATGTTCCTCTCTGCCAGATCTTCATGAAAGAGTATTCAAGGCCGCTCATCGACACGGTAAGAATAACGGTACCTGAAGCGAAACAGTTAGGGTATTTTTTTGAGCCAAAAAAGGACTGTGTTATTCTACATCAGTATAACGGCACGGCCGGCCTGTTCAAATTTCCGCATTATAATGATTTTAAGCTCTCCTGGTACGACGTCGTACCCTTTGGCACGGTCGTACTGGATGACGCAGACTGGGAACGGTTCCGAAGAATCAATTTTAGTGCAGATGCCGGCAATTGTCTTGACTGCGCCTTATATAAAAAGACGAAAGACGTTTATAAGCTGAAAGACCACCTGGTAAATTTAAGAGCCTTTGCCTCTATGCTGGAAGCCTTAAACGTCAGAGATAACTATGCAATCAAACAGTCTGCGTTCAACAGGCTGATGCAAACCAACAAAAAATTTGCATCCACAGTAGAAAAGGCAAAGGCCAACGGGTTCAGACTCTGTCCGGTCGTTCCTGATGATTATGCCGGCATGAATCTTGATTCTTATGTTGATACTGTTCAGGATCACTTACATGCAGTGGAAGAAAAAATGAAAGAAGCGATCAAGTAACTATAATATCAATGATACCTCTTTCGGCCGAACTACCAATAGTAACCATTTTCGTGACCTCACGAAAATGGTTATGACATTCAATCTTTGAGTTCTCACACGCTGTTATCTGTCTTATATTATTTCATTTATTCTACATCTAACTTCAACCCTACCCCCACCTCAGTGAGGGGAAGCGTGTTCATCATCTCTTGTTTCGCCGCGAACGATACGCGTCGGAGTACCCGGTGTCAAACAGAATTTTCTCCGCCCCATCTTCTTTTCATTTGTTATCACTATCTTCCTCTTCCGTTACATGAACACTGGCTTCAATCATTTGCTTAACAACGTGGTTCAACTGCCTGGCATTTTTACTTGTTATAACCGAACGGCCAAGTTGCAATTCCAAATCCCGGCGGGCATTTCCGGCTACTGAACCACCGCGCCGAGCAATATCCTGATTATTTTCAAAACCTTCCGGCTTTTCCTGCCGCGATAACTCACGGGTCGCCACTTCGGCAAGCTGATTCAACGTGAGCTCTGTTGTGCTCATATTGTCCCGCAAACTTTCCTTTTTTAACCCTTTCAGATTTTTATACTGGCGGGTACTCATTCCGGACCATGCTCTAGTCAGTTCATCTGTCAGAATGGCATATTCCTTTCCTTGCCTCACGCCCCTGTCTTTCCATTCATCCGTCAGTTCCTTACGGGCACTGATTGCCTGCAGACGCTGATTAATCCACTCACGGGTATAGCCTTTCCGCTCATATGTCGCAACCAGGCGTTCCGCTATCAGTTCCGGATCCAGAGTTTCTTCAATTCTCTCTCTGCCTACTTGCGCCAGCCACAACTTAAAAGGCTCTGCTTTTTTGGAAGGAATAGACTGGATGATACGGAGAAGCTGTTCCGTATTGGCAACATCAGTTAAACGACGCTTGCCGTCGGTAGCTTTCAATTTCAACTGACTACAATTTGTAGTCAGTTCATTCCCTTCGGCTTTAAGACGAATTTTCAAAACGCTCCAATACTTTGCCGCACGTCTGCTATCGGGTTGATCAGTCAGTATACCTATAACATCAACCACAGAAAAGTACCACTCTTCTTCCTCTTCGTTCCAGGCTGTACGAACCGGCTGATCCTCAAACAACTGCATATTTTCTATATCAGACATTACTGTCTCCTTTTCAAGCATTATTAACATCCAATTAGAACTTTTGTTCGCATTTATTTTATCACACTCACCCTAACATGTAAAGAAGAAAATAATAAACACGACACATACGAGTTTTAGGGAATGAATAGAAAAGAGGTAAAAAGCGAAATTCCGCTTTTTACCTCTGAAACCACAGGATTATTGATAGCCAAACCACAATATATTATAGCCCAACCGCAGGATAATTAATAGGCTACTAAAGCGGGAACCAACTCTCGCAACTAAAATAAAATCACCAGTGTTTTTTCACTCCAACCCTTCCACTCTCTCCAGCGCCGCCGCGATCACCTGATCCATGTCATAATACTTGTACTCGCCCAGGCGGCCGCCGAAAATCACCTTGTCTTCCTTGTCCGCCAGCGCCTTGTAGGAGGCATACAACGCACTGTTGCGTTCGTCGTTCACCGGGTAGTAGGGCTCATCCCCCGGCTTCCACTCGGAACTGTACTCCCGGCTGATCACCGTCCTGGGCAGATCGTTCCCCGCCTCATCCTTGCCAAACTCAAACCACTTGTGCTCGATGATCCGGGTCCAGGGCGTCTCACGGTCCGTATAGTTCACCGCCGCATTGCCCTGGAAGTTTGGCATATCCAGCAGTTCCGTTTCAAAACGCACCGAACGGTATTCCAGATATCCCAGTTTATAATGGAAGTACGCATCAATAGGACCGGTATAGATTACCTTTTCCGCCAGCGCATCCCATTTGGCTTTGTCAGCTAAATAATCTTCATTCAGGCGCACTTCCACACCTTCCAGCATTTTGGCCACCATCTTCGTGTAACCGCCAATGGGGATACCCTGGTACAAGGCATTAAAATAATTGTTATCAAACGTATAACGCACCGGCAGCCGCCGGATGATGAACGCCGGCAGATCCTTGCAGTCCCGGCCCCACTGTTTTTCCGTGTAGCCTTTGATCAGCTTCTCAAAAATATCCCGGCCTACCAGAGAAATGGCCTGCTCTTCCAGATTGCGAGGCACACCGGTAATCTCTTTCCGCTGTTCCGCAATCTTGGCCGCCGCTTCTTCCGGGGTCACCACGCCCCACATTTTATTAAAGGTGTACATATTGAAGGGCAGGGAATATAATTCTCCCTTGTAATTCGCCACCGGACTGTTGGTGAAACGGTTGAACACCGTAAAAGCCTGCAGGTAGTCCCAGACCTTTTTATCATTGGTGTGGAAAATATGGGCGCCATACTTGTGTACCTGAATGCCCTCCACATTTTCCGTATACACATTCCCTGCAATATTGGGACGCTTATCAATGACCAGAACGTTTTTCCCCGCAGCGTGCAGCTGCTGCGCCATCACCGCGCCATAAAGGCCGGAGCCAACGATTAAATAGTTATACATAAGATATTCCCCTTTCAAGACCTATATCATTGGCACGAATTCTATCATCGGCGGATTGACAGTTGATTTCCTGATAATAGTTTCCTCATTTCCTTTTTTCATTTCATTCACTTAAGTACGATAAAATATCACGCCTTACAGTTTGTTTTTTACAAAATCTAAAATCATTTCGTCAATATATAGTAACTTGACAACAGCATCCGAATATTTTTTGTTAATCTCTTCTTCACTCTCTTTGGTGCCGTGGTACGATTTATTCCTGACATCAATAAGTTCTTCTAACAGCTTTTTATTAATAATTTGTTTTTGCCCATGATGATTATAATCCTCAATTCCCATCCATTTCAAAATATTCTCCAGTTTTCTGGCTCTTCCAATATCGCTGACCTTCATAAGCCCATCTTTAAGAAATGACAATACTCTTTTTCTTTTACTATTTTCTATACATGGCTCAACATGCAAGAGTATATCATCGACTTCATCCTTTGATAACAGTTTGTTTGAACCATTAAATTTTTCAAATTCTTTCTCACAAAACTCAATGATAGAAAACAAATGAAAAAACTTGCTCTTTATCTTTTCTGTTCCTAAGGCTAAATAGTATTCATTCATAAGAAATTCGACAACATCACTTTTTGGCAGTAACCATTTATCAATTTTCAATTCTTCTGTTGGAATCGTAGGATAAATAACTACGTGAACTCCGCACTGTATAAAAAAATTCTCTTCAACATGTACAACATTTTGTTTGTTGTCATCCGGTTCCGTAACTTTGCGACGGACATCAGCACAAAGCCTACATCTACTTCGTTCCCATTCCGCCTGACTCCAAAGTGCCTCCACCCTGGGTTGATAAGACTGCCTGTTTGCATTGTGTTTAATGAAAACCAAACTGAGTTCCTTACATATTCGATTGATAATCTTTTCAACAAAATGTTTGGCATATGTCTCATCATTCGTCAACAATCTGGAAATCTCACAAAAAACCTTATAATTGTCCCCTTTTGTACTGTCCCCATCATCCAAATTAATTGAATATAATTTAACTTTTACAGTATTTTTAAAAACTGGACCATTGTCACAACAAGAAAATTCACATGTTTTTAACGTGTTTTCAATAATTGCCTCAACATCTTTCATTTTAAAAATAATTTCAGAAGTAGGATTATTAGAATGAATTGAAAATCTATTATATGTCAATGGAACTGTGACACAGTATTCAAAAACTCTACAAGCAGACATTATTCCCATGAACTTACCTTATAGCTCTGATTTTTCTCTTAAGGAAAAACAGCCAAACCCCTACATACTCCATATACTCTTCCGCACATTCAAGTTCCTTCACTTTCTTTTCAAGCACAGCTTTAGTCAATTTATTCTTTTTTGAAAGACCTTCAATAAATCTACAAAATGAATCATATACATCCTTGCGGCCTTTTACAAGACAAGTTGAAGTATCAATCATCTTTCCAGTTGCTTTATCAACAATGCCATTCAAATGCAAAACTTCATTTATGTCATGTTCCATTTCTTTGTCCTTGGATGATGTAAAAATCCTGCCGTTCCTGTCATATCTAATCATTTGCATCTGAATTTTATCCAATGGACTCAAATGTAAAAGCTGATTTCCTTTCGCTGCATCACAGCACAAAATCTTTTCGTTAGGGGATACAACCGTGACCAATCTCCCACCTTCACAGCAACCCAACATATTGAAATAGGAAAGAGCATCTGCCCCAGACTGCTGAACAGGAACAAGATGCTCAATAACCATATGATTATTATTCCGGATACGTTTCATGCAATAAGCGCATAATCCATGCTGTTCTTTAAGTAATTGAGCCTTGATAATCGTTTTATCAAGCGTATCGAAACAGGAACGTACAAGTTGAGCATCATCCTTATCTGTATCATCCCAATGGCAATCCCGTTTCACCCTGCTTATTTCCACTCTGACATTTACGTCAGGGCCTTTTTTTTCTATATAAAGCATTTTTCAGGCTTCCTCAATCCATCTGTTTACTTCAATAAAATCATTAATTGACTTGGCTACATAGGAATCTTTTCCGTAAGCAGTTTCAATGGACTCCTGCAATTTTAACAAGCCTTTTTTATCATAGGCATTCAGAAGTTTTTCTGCCTCATCGTAATAAGCGGAAACTTCTTCCGGCATATCCTTTGTACCTTGCCGCAACTCCAAGACATCGTTTATTTTATAGCCAAAGGCATTTTCCAAACTAATTATCTCGTCAACACTCTTCATTAAAAATAAAGATGCATCTTTTGCAGAAGACAAAATAATTGGCGAATGCGTCGCAACAATAAACTGGACTTTGGGAAACGTATTTTTCAAGGCGTCCAATATTTTCCACTGCCAGGCAGGATGCAAGTGCATCTCAATTTCATCAATTAATACAATGCCTTCCTGTTCCTTTAAACTTGTAAGTTCAGGGTTCAGAACGGAAATACGATAAGCCAATTCAATCGCTGTGCAGAGTATACTTTGGAATCCGGCACTCAGATTATAAAACGGCGTTTCTTTACAATCATCTACATAAACAAGATATCCCCATTCAAAAGAATGATATATCTTTGGATTCTTAGCTTTATTATCTATTGCCTGAACGAAAGTTGAAACAATGCTCTTGAACAGTTTATATTCGCGGACTTCTTTCCCTTTTTGCAAAGCCGTAAGTTCCATCTGCATACACCATAACAGGATATCATCAATGTTTAATTCTTTGTTGAAAGTGTTTTTATAACCGCTCAAGCGCGCTGTTCGTTGTTGCTGCAGCGTCATTCCAAAAACTGTCTTGGCGTTAAAAACAGTACTGCCAGCCCTGCCAGAATTTTGATAATTAAGAAGAGGCAATGGTAAATTTTCATCTACTAATGTTTTGATATGGTGCATGATACTGTTACCTTCAACTTTCATTGTAGATGAAACTACTTGCTTCACAAGTGTGCTTTTATAAATATTATCACCAATACCTATCAAGGTATCAATAATTACAGGCGTATGATACCGTTGTGCAGAAGTAGCGTCCCCCATGGTGGAAGTAGTAACATGAATGTCAGATTGTTCAATCATCGCAAACGATGATACCGGGATTAAATGCAGTGTGTTAGACAGCGCAACTGCAATCGCATTTAACAATGATGTTTTGCCTGCCCCATTATTTCCAATAAGCAAGTTCAAGCCAGGCTTAAACTCAACGCTTAAATTCTGTATCCCTTTATAATTTTGTAAAGAAATATTTTTCAGATACATCTTACCCTCCATTAAAATATCTACATTACTGAATGATAATTTTATTATATCATACACTGTTACCAATATAAACCATACTTTGGCATAAGAAAGCACTTATTTAGAAATAAATTAACGGCTCATCTTAATCTTGCAAAATATCACGAATAACCTTAAACAATTCAATAAACGCTGAAAAATCCATGTTTTCAAAAGGAAACTCCTTATTTAATATTCTTTTTGCAAACTGCACTTTAGTCAATGCATAATTAGGTGAATTCACCCCTAATTGATAATTAACAACTCCTCCTTCTTCGTTACCATCAATGATATTAATTTTACCATCACCGCACACATTCTTTTTAAAGCAAACCAGACCATTTTTTTCACAAAAGCCAAGTTCGTCAAAATCATTCCCCATGTATAAACGTCTTTTAATATTATTAGGAAACATGACTTCCTTCTTTATCTCATCATCCCGGTAATAATGCTCTATACAAATTGCCGGGGTCTTTTTACGAAATTCAGGGACAGGCAGGAGTAACGAATAAACATTATTTTTCCAATTTCTGTAAGTTTCATTTTGAATAAGATCCTTGGTGATTGTCCGATTATCATTATCAGCAATAAATATGAGCTTCCTTGATTGCTCTATTTTGCTAAATTGCTTACACATGTTAACCAACTCTCTATCGCCCATATTTAATACCACTGAATCAGGATTTGGGTTCTTCTTAGAATCATATTCCAAAAAATCAAACTCCAATTTGCTCAACCAATCAGAACAACGCGGGTCGGCACACAATGCCTGGAATGCAGCTTTCATATGACGCCAGTCACTTGAGCCCTCAGTGATAATCAGCGGTCTTTCATTTCTTTTGTTAATCTCATTTTTGATTTCTTCTTGAAACTTAGCGGTTTCTTTAAAATATTCATATGCGCTTTCAAATTCAGTAAATTGTTCCGGATTAATACTTAAACCCGAAGGAATATCATAAATATTAAAGCCATCTTCCCCAAATTCTTCCTGCATACCAAGCAATAATAATGGTGAATGCGTACTTATAATGAATTGAATTTTAGGAAACAATTTTATAAGTTTAGGCAGTACTTCTCTCTGCAAATGTACATGCAAATGTAATTCCGCTTCATCTATTATAACTAACCCCTTAATCTGATCAAGAGCAAAACTCTCATTACTATTCAAGTTATCTGCGTATTTAATAATAGTTGCAAAAATATGAAATAGTGCAAGTTGGCCTGTTGATAACCAATCTAACGAACGTACTACTGCTTTGTTTGTATTAGTATTGACAATATTGAATCTCACATTTTTAAAAGAACGATCTAATAGATTAAACTTAATTTCATCCCCTAAAATCTCAGACATAATTCTTTCAACATTCTTTTTAACACTAACTGATGAAACTAAACTATTGCAAGACTCTGTCGGGAAAAATAACTTAAAGCCTCTATTCTTAAGATCAATATCTACACGCGCATCAAAAATGACACTGATTAGCCACTGAATTGTAGAATTGATTTCATTCTCTACGGTAATCGGATTTTTCATTTTATCAGAGTAAGTCTTTTCGATAAAAGCCGATTCATTAACCTCACGGCCATGAAAATACTGACTGCCCATCCAACATGGTTGCATATACCTGTCCGGTCCAAAATAACAAACCACGTCCTGCCCAAAAGCTTTCAAAGCATCATTCTTACTCGTGTTAACTCTTTTATAATTATCTTGTATTCCCCAATTAAAAAATTCCGAAATATGATTATCATACATTTTAAGGTAATCCTCTTTAGAAGAATTACCACACTTATACATATATTCAAACGCACTACTATCCTGTTTAAATTTTATATGTGCAAACATAGCATTTTGTCCAATGCTAATCTGATATGGTGCAATTTCTTTAAAATACTGATTTCTTATTCCTTCTGTTTTTTTCATTGCGTTTGAAAACGCCACGTCTGCAATTTCATAACAAGCATCAATAATATGAGATAGCAATATTGATTTTCCGCTTCCATTCTTCCCTACAATTACTACGGGTTTGGGAATCGTTTCCCCGTTTTGCATAAAACTAATATCAAGTTTCTTAATAGGGCCAACATTTATATAATGTAATTTTTCAACATACATAATAACGCATACTCCTTGTATTAAGATAAAGCATGATGTGCTCAGGTGTTTATCTTTTTACTTACGATTTTACAGACACTTCACATCCGTGCTGTTTAATTATTAGGATACATACTTAATAAATTAATTATTAAATTTTCCTCTCCAGAATAATTATACTACTAAAATCAGGTTGTCTTTCTCTGCAAAACCTCATTTTTTAAAAACAATTTGTGTTTTGAATCAACTTGTATAGGGTTCAATTTTTTATTCGCCACCAAATAATCAATATTTTGTTTTGTACAATTTAATAATTTACAAGTTTGCGCAGTAGTAATCAAACGTTTTTCCAGCAAAATTCTTAAATCATCTTTTGTCAAAGGCAATGTCTTTCCCATCTTATATAGTTCATAATACATAATTGTAGCTTGCGGATTCCATTGAATACCATAACCATCCGGTTGTAATTCAACCTGATTAAAAAGTTCTTCGCGGTTAATATACGGCATGCATAACATGTATTTATTTATTATTTTTTTCATATCTATAATTTTAACTGTTTCATTTCTAAAAATCGTCAACAGTTTTTTATTAGAAAGAGGAACAACATCCACTACTTTTGTTTTCCACCTTTTGCTTAAAAACGAAGGAAAGGCTTCTTTTTTAACTTCAGTTAAATAGTAAGAATCTTGTTCACACCGTCCTTTTGAGAACCACAGCAAAGAAAACTCATCATACGATGAAAGTTTATGGTGCTTTAAAATCTGCCCAATATTCTGTCTTTCAGAGGGAATGATACGTTGTTGTATCCAACGTTTGCTCCAATAACTATTTAAACTATATTCTCCACGTTTTACAAAAGAAGATATAATAAGAGGTGTGTTCCAAACATTCGCATTGTCTGGCAATTCAATATAAAACGCTTTTGCTTTTTCGTAATAGAGTAAATAACCTAATAAAGATTTTTCACCTATACCTTTTTCTTTGATTGCAAAAACTCTCATATTTTTCCCACCTCTTCCATATCATTTCCTGTGTTAATCTAATACGCTTTTCACTAATGATTCCTTCCAAACCTGCTGTAATAGAAGGTATATCTTCTTTCTTCAGCGGTTCAACTTCCGGTTCCTGCCCTACTGGTATCAAGCTCAAATTCTCCCACGCTGAACTTTTACCCATGAAACATTGTATTCGTTTATCCTCCATGATATCAATCTTATCTAGTGTCACATCATTTTCATTACGGCAAAAGAAAGATAAACCATGATCAAACAACGGTGCCAAACGCATTGTTTGATTCTTCTTGTTACGGAGGATTTCTATATTACCTCCGTGCCTGTCCCGATTTAAAATCAGGAAATCAACCAAAAACATTTCATAGATGTTTTTTTGCCAATGAGCACGAATGCAAAAATCTAATGGAGTTTCTCCAAACGTTTTCTCTGCTTCGTAATAAACATCAAACGCAATTTTATCCTCTCCTGGCTTTTTAAAATCCTTTGATGCACATAACCAGGTTTCCATCTGTTTATTATCAATAGTAATCATTGCATGAATAAGTTGATATGATAAATGTTCAATATGCAAAAGTGTCAACAGTCTATCTACAATAATTTCATTGATACATTCATGGCCCGTAATACCATCAACAGAATTATAATTCGAAAGTTTGTAATAAATTTTTCCGTCCGCTCTTTTCTCATATGATTTTAAAAATGACCCAGCAGTACCAGAAGACTCGCGCTCCTGCGTCCAAATTAAGTGAGTCATATCCTGCATTTTATGAATTATCTGGTCCATAAATATAATATCTCCTTTCACAAAAATATTAGCAGAAAACTTGACTAAAGTCAAATTTATGTAAGTGCAAAATAACATATTGCCTTTACGCGTAAAAAAAGACCGGTAGTCAGCCGGTCATCAGAATCCAATTTTTCAAATAATACTATTCAAAATCAATAATAAATCTCTTCTTTTAAATCTCTTATCGACTTCTTAAAGATGCCTAAGAAATGATAAAAAAATTGTTTATTCACTGAATAATGTATTATTTACTTCCATTTTGGTCGTTTTAGACAGACAATCCAAAAAATCCTTTTTATTCTCCGGATGCATTTTATCGACATTTTCATAGTAATTTACAAATAAAATTTCTAAAAACTTTTCTGTTACTTCATTGTATAGCTTTACACATTCTCTCAATGATTTTTCATTATATTTGGGCAATAAGGCCAAAGCACTTATTGAATCAAACGTTGTTATATCCCCATGTACTGTTCTGCATAACGTTTTATAGTTTTTTTGTATCACTGTGAAAGACTTCTGCTGCACTTTTCCAACAAAATGCTTATCCGCCTTTGCTATATCAAAAATTCTATAAACGTTTTTTTCTTCAGTGACATCATTAGTTTTGATCAAAACTAATGCCTTTAAAAAATTTTCAATACTACATCTGAGCTGTATTTTACTAGTCTTATATAAACCTTGTATCATACAAAAAAGCGCAATCATTAAATCTGAACCTACTTCTTTTAAATATAATAAGCTTTGTTCACTATATCTTTGTATCTTTAATTCCGCCAAAAATATTAAAAATGCATATAACTTTTTGTGCATGGATTTAAAACTATCACTCTGCTCTTTATTGATATTTAATTGATAATTAACAATAAAATTAACAAAACTATCAAAATCTGATGTAATACGCCTACTCATCATTTTCACCAAATAATCTCTGCAAGGTATCGTTCCATGAAAATAAGTGTCCTTCTTGTTCTGCATCTCGCTGCATAACTTTAACTCGTTTTTTATTTTGAATTATACATGCAACCCATTTAGTTAAAGTATCCATTCTCTTTTTGTTTTCTTCTTCAACTTCACAGATTATCAGACCTATTATTTCATTTCTTGACCTTTTTTCCCATCTTGAAATATGTAACAATAAAACCTCATCAGCAAATTGAACTAACTGAAAGTTATTTTGAAATAATTCCACATCCTTCAATAATGATGGTAAAATGCCAATCAAATTATAAGTAACATTATTTAATTTATAACCAGATGTATTCGTGCCATGCACAATTTCATTACGATATTTTTTTAATACATTTGAAGCAATTTTAAAATTTAAATTATTATTTGAATCTAACAACCAACACAATTCTTCAAAAAAGTTAAATAGTTGCTCTGTTTCAGCCTTATCATCCATTTTTTTCTTATTTTCAATAAACAAGGACAAGATTAACTCACCTCCACTCTTTTCAAAAACTCTTGAACTATACCTGAAAATTGTAATTTTAGATGGGAATCATCAATATCCATAATAAACTTTCCGTTCAATTGTCCTGTTGCAACACTAGCGCGTTTTAATAATATCGGCTTATATAAATAGGGACTCCATTTTTCAGACCTTGAAAGATAATCTGTCGCCTTTTTATATACTCTGGTTCTACGTTCCACCATCGTTAATACTAAGCCTGCACATTTACAAGAACAGCCATAATTTTCTTTTCTTTCCTTGATTATTCCATCCAATAAATCCAGTCCAATCATGCTTATAGGTTCGGGCTTAGTAGGTATCAGATAATAATCCGAAGCTATTATAGCGCTTGTCATCCAAACAGACGGCGTTGGTGGGCAATCAATAATGCAAATGTCATATTCGCTATTTTCTTTTAAATAATTAAGGTAGTTTTTTAGCTTATGCTCTGTTCCTTGACCTGGCGCCATTTCAAATCTAAATAAATCCAACCTTCCAGGTATTAAATCAAAACCACGTTCTGTTTCCAGTGGTTTGATACTATCATAAGTTAAGGGGGGAATTGACTTTACACCACGTGTAACAGAAACCATTGCAGCTTTTGTATAGTTAAACACGTCAATTATAGTTATATTGCAATTATCCACATAACGTATATATTCATCACCATTAAGAAGACATTGTGTCGCATTAAACTGTGGATCCACATCAATAATTAAGACTTTTTTGGAATGTCTTTTTACCAAAAAGTCTGCTATATTTACCACTAAGGTTGTCTTGCCAACGCCGCCTTTCATATTAACAAAGCTTACAATAACCATTTCAACCACCTTTTTACAACAGCCACTATAATCATGTATTCACAAATATGATAGTATCTCGTATAATCCAATTATCAGAAATGGTAATTGGATATTTCCTTTCTCCCAAATTTTCTGAGAAATTCAATTCGGCTCCGTTTCAAAAAACGACAACTAAAATGATATACATACGGCCAAATGCCTCATGCCATACATGTACTATCATTGTAAATGATAGTACCAAAAATAGCAATAGGGTTTTACAAGGATCTTCTGGATGAACTGAACTGTGCAGATGAATGCGAGGCAAGAACTGCTTTCTGCAGTCTGGTTGACAGTAAGCACACAATAACATACTGCCTTTTCAATTTCATATAACCATGAGAAAATTACCATATCCTGATTTAATAATAACTCTTTAGACACAAAGAACAACAATTCTAATTTATTTTGACCAGGTATCTCTGAATCTTTTCCCAAACTTACATAACTCAAAATACGGACAAGGAATCTTTAATAATCTCTTCAAGAAACCAAACAACAGTAAGCGTTTCTACATGTTTTATGAATAATGTCATAAAGCCCGAGTCCGAAAAATCGAAACCGGGCTTTTTCATTTTCGTGAATCACGTTGTTTAGAATCACTTATACTTTTTTATAACAACCCTTCCGCTCTCTCCAACGCCGCTGCAATCACCTGGTCCATGTCATAGTACTTGTACTCGCCCAAGCGGCCGCCGAAGATTACCTTGTCTTCCTTGTCCGCCAGCGCCTTGTAGGAGGCATACAACGTACTGTTTCTTTCGTCGTTCACCGGGTAGTAGGGTTCATCCCCGGGCTTCCACTCGGAACTGTACTCCCGGCTGATCACTGTCCTGGGCAGATCGTTCCCTGCCTCGTCCTTGCCAAACTCAAACCACTTGTGCTCGATGATCCGGGTCCAGGGCGTCTCCCGGTCCGTATAGTTCACCGCCGCATTCCCCTGATAATTGGGTATATCCAGCAGTTCCGTTTCAAAACGCACCGAACGGTATTCCAGATACCCCAGTTTATAATGGAAGTACGCATCAATAGGACCGGTATAGATTACCTTTTCCGAGGCCGGAACCAACGATCAAATAATTGTACATAAAAATTATCCTTTCAGAAAAATCAAAATATTATCCATTTCTCCCTGTCAGATTACAGCCTATAAACACCTAAAACTTTCTCCACACCATCTTATTTACCACACCCACGTAGCTCTGGATAATTTTAACAACCTTGTCACTTACGTTTTCATCCACATAGTCCGGCACCGGGATACCGTTATCGCCGTTCTTCACCATTTCCACAGCAGTATCCACCGCCTGCAACAGGCCTTTAGTATCAATACCGCTCAAAATGAAGCAGCCTTTGTCCAGGGCTTCCGGGCGCTCCGTACTGGTACGGATGCAAACGGCCGGAATGGGATGGCCGATGGACGTAAAGAACGAACTCTCCTCGGGCAGGGTTCCGCTGTCGCTTACCACGCAGAAAGCATTCATCTGCAGGCAATTATAGTCATGGAAGCCCAGAGGTTCGTGCTGGATCACCCTTCTGTCCAGTACAAACTTACCATCCGCTTTCATCTGTTCCAGTCGTTTGCGGCTGCGAGGGTGACAGCTGTACAAAATGGGCATATCATATTTTTCCGCCATCTTGTTAATCGCAGTAAACAGGCTTAAGAAATTCTTCTCCGTATCAATATTCTCTTCCCGGTGAGCGGACAGCAGAATGTATCTTCCCTTCTCCAGTCCAAGCCTGGCATGCACATCGGACGCCAGAATCTTCTCCAGATTCATGTGCAGCACTTCCGCCATGGGGGAACCGGTCACGTAGGTACGTTCTTTGGGCAGGCCGCAGTCTGCCAGGTAACGGCGGGCATGTTCGGAATAAGCCAGGTTCACATCAGAAATGATATCCACAATGCGGCGGTTGGTTTCTTCCGGCAGGCACTCATCCTTGCAGCGGTTGCCCGCTTCCATATGGAAAATAGGAATATGAAGGCGCTTCGCCCCGATGACAGACAGGCAACTGTTAGTATCACCCAGCACCAATACCGCGTCCGGCTGCAGCTTCACCATCAGCTGATAGCTTTTGGCAATAATATTGCCCATGGTCTCGCCTAAGTCAGCGCCCACGGCGTCCATGTATACTTCCGGGTCGTCCAGTTCCAAATCATGGAAGAACACACCATTCAGCGTATAATCATAGTTCTGCCCCGTATGGGCCAAAATGGTATCAAAATAGTTACGGCACTTTTTAATCACCGCTGCCAGACGGATAATTTCCGGACGGGTGCCAACAATAATTAATAATTTCAGTTTCCCATTCTCTTTCCATGAAGCGTTTCCCATAAAATGTTACCTCTCTTTTAAATCTTTAATCTGTTGTTGCCGAAAAAGCACAACGCAAACCTTGCTTGTTGTAAAACTTCCGTTAATTCATGCTTGCAAAAACACTTATTGAAAACATGATTTCTTCTAACAGCAATACCGCACTACCCTTATATAACATTTCCGTGATTACAATCATTATAATCACGGAAATCATAATTTACAATATTTACTTCACCACCGGTTCCCCAAAGGTATCCGGATGATTCGGGTCAAACATTTCATTGGCCCACATTACAGTAACCAGTTTTTCTGTATTCGATAAATTAATAATATTATGTGTATAGCCCGGCAGCATATGGACAGCCTGAATCCTGTCACCGCTCACTTCAAACTCAATGACTTCGTCCGTACCAATCTTCCGTTCCTGAATCAGACCGTGACCGCTGACCACAATGAAGAACTCCCACTTGCTGTTATGCCAGTGCTGGCCCTTGGTGATTCCCGGTTTGGAAATATTTACACTGAACTGTCCATGATCCACCGTCTTCAGCAGCTCCGTGAAGCTACCCCGGGCGTCCGCATTCATGCGCAAATCAAAAGCAACCTTTTCCTTCGGCAGATAGGAAAGGTACATGCTGTACAGTTTCTTTTCAAAGCTGCCCTCCGGAATGGCAGGCATAACCAAATTCTTTGGCTGGTCATGGAAGGTGTGCAACAGCTCCACAATCCGCCCCAAGGTAGCCTTGTGGGTCACAGGGGCGCCGCAGTACCGGCCGTTTTCACACCACAAAGGCGTCAGGCCATCGAAAACACATTCCTGTGCCTTTTCACCATCCTTGCCATCATTTATTCCATGGCACAAACCATCGTGCATAACGCAGGCAACCGTTTCCTCTGTTTTCGGATACTCACACCGATGCGGTTTCCCTTCCAATGCGTCATACATTTCCTCGATCAAATCATCAATGAACAACATCTCCAGCTCCACCGCCGGGTCGTTCACCGTAATAGGCAAATCGTTGGCAATGTTATTGCAGAAGGTACCCACAGCCGAATTGTAATTGGGCCGCACCCATTTGCCCACCAGATTAGGGAAACGGTACACATACACAGTGGCGCCGGTTTCCTTTGCGTAACCAAAGAATAACTCCTCGCCGGCCTTCTTGCTGAGCCCATACTCCGACGTGCCAAACCTGCCCGCCAAGGTAGCCTGCAGGGAACTGGACAACATCACGGGACAGGTATTTTTATGCTTTTTCAGCGTATCCAGCAAGGTGGAAGCAAAGCCAAAGTTACCTTCCTTGAACTCTTTCGGATCCTGGGGACGGTTCACCCCTGCCAGATTGAACACGAAATCACAGTCAGCACAGAACGCATCCAGTTCTTCCAATGTATTCTCTCTGTCGTACTCATAAATCTTATCAATCTTAATGTTCGGCCTGGTACGGTTCTTCCCGTCCCGGATGTTCTTCAAATTTTCCACTAAGTTCCTGCCCACAAACCCGGCAGAACCGGTCACCAGAATATTCACGAAAGCAGCCTCTCTTTCATCCCAGTTAATTATGCCTTATCCCTTCCAGCTCTTCCTTCACATAATCCGTGGTCAGAATCTTCTTCACGACCCCTTCCACATCCAGTCGTTTGGTATTATGACTGGTGTAACTCTCATCCGCCTGGGTCTCTACCTTGCCCTGCACAAAATACTTGTCATAATTCAGGTCCCGGTTATCAGCGGCAACGCGGAAATACTTGCCCATATCCTCTGAACGGAGACGCTCCTCTCGGGTCATCAGGGTCTCATACAGTTTTTCCCCGTGGCGCGTACCGATAATGGTCGTACCCGTATCACCAAAGAGCTGCTGCACCGCCAGGGCCAAATCCCCAATGGTGGACGCATCCGCCTTTTGAATAAACAGATCCCCCGGATCGGCGTTCATAAAGGCAAAACGCACCAACTCTACCGCCTCATCCAGGTTCATCAGAAAACGGGTCATCTCCGGATTGGTAATGGTAATGGGATGGCCGGCATGAATCTGGTCAATGAACAGCGGAATCACCGAACCGCGGCTGCACATGACATTGCCGTAGCGGGTACAGCAGATCACCGTGCCGCCCCGTTCCGCAGCTACACGGGCATTAGCATAGATGACATGCTCCATCATGGCCTTGGAAATGCCCATAGCATTAATGGGATACGCCGCCTTATCCGTACTCAGGCACACCACCCGTTTTACCCCGGCATCAATGGCCGCATGGAGTACGTTATCCGTGCCTTCCACATTGGTCTTTACCGCCTGCATGGGAAAAAACTCGCAGCTGGGCACCTGCTTCAGGGCCGCTGCATGGAAAATATAATCCACCCCGGGCATGGCATCCGCCACCGAACGGGGATCCCGTACATCACCAACATAAAATTTAACTTTCTTAGCATGCTCCGGATACTTGGATTGCAATACATGCCGCATATCATCCTGTTTCTTCTCATCCCGGGAAAAAATGCGAATCTGTTCAATATCGGATACAAGAAAATGCTTCAAAACTGTGTTCCCGAAGCTTCCCGTACCTCCTGTGATTAATAAAGTTGCACCGTTAAATGCCGACATACTGAAGCCCTCCGCAATACTTGTTGAATCAAATTATACAGACAAACTACACCCATTTTCAACCATGCCATCCTCCGGCACCGTCACATGATTGCCAATGGTCAGCGTACTTCCAATATGGGCTCTCCTGCCCACATGAGCATGGGTACGCACTACCGAATTCGTATAAATCAAAACATAATCGTCCACCACGCTGTCCAGGTGAACCTCCACACCGGCATTTAAGATGACGCCATTACCCACTTTGGCATTGCTCTGCACCACCGCATTGTTCAAAATAATGCAACCCGTGCCAATCGTCGCATAGGGACTGATATAGGCAGAGCTGACAATGATATTCGGAAAGTCATATCCAATCGCCGCAGCCTCTTTGTAAACCTTTTCCCGCAGCGTGTTGTTTCCGATCACCACAACCAGTTTTTGATATTCACCAAAAAGTCTGGCAATATCTCCGACTTTACCAACCACTTCCGCGCCATTGATGATAGCACCCGGCTCATAGCCGTCATCCACAAACGCACAGTCGAAAATCTGTTGTGCATGTTCCAACACAACCCTGCCAAAGCCGCCGGCCCCTACCAGTAAAAGTTTCTCTCTCATCTGTTTTGCCTTTAGATTCATTAAAAATATAAAGTATAGTAATTAACATACAAAAATCGCATTCGATTATTTTTTTATTATATCATATTATAAATAGTCTTTGTCATAAGCAATTTTTTTCTACAAATTTTTAACCACATTTTTCTTAAACCCGATAGAAACACCAACTGAATGGTGTCCCAGATTTTTCGTTTTCATGCCGTTTGAACTGTGGCTGAACATATATCCCAAGCCACACTCGCATATTCGCCCTTATCTCATTGCAGCCAGATATCTTTATGGCTTTCGTCCAACTCAACGCCACGGCTATACATGGAAACAAGCACAGTATCTTCCGTATATTCAAATGAATGAAAGACATTCCTGTTAATGCAAAAAAAATCTCCCTGTTGGATAGAATACTCTTCCTTCAGATCCTTCGTTTGCCATACCACTAATTTAAACGCGCCGGAGACAACGTAGAACGCCTCTCTGTTAAATTTATGATAATGCCCGCCACGTACGGATCCCCTTACAGAAGTAATAACATTAACCTGTTTCCAACCGTCATGCACCAGTTGTTTCAGACAGCCGGCCTCATTTTCAAACACAAAATCAGGCGCTAAAAACTCAATCAAATTCATTTTTTCTCCTATATTAAATAATTTGTTTTATACAATTAAATACAATACGTTTTCCCTGTCATCTGGTAAGGAAAACCTCTCCTTTCCCCACTCTGTCCCTCCAGTAATTCAGCAGATCATGCATGGTGGTATCAAAAGAAATTTCGGGTTCCCAGCCCGTATGCTCTTTAAACTTTCTGCAGTCCGGCACCTGCAGATCCGCATCGATCGGACGCAGTCTTTCCGGATCCGTCACAATCTGAATGACGTCTTTCTTTGAACTGAAGGAGATTAGCGTATTCAGCGTATCTCCCACCTCACAGGTGTAAGAACCCCCGATATTGTAATATTCGCCCGGAACCGGATCCACGGTTACCAGCATATAATAGGCACGCACTGCGTCCCGCACATCCGCATAGGTACGCAGCGACTTTAAATTACCTACCTTAACCACCGGTTCAATGATGCCGGCTTCAATCATGGCAATCTGCTTGGCGAACGTCGACTCATGAAACACATCGCCCCGGCGCGGACCCGTATGTGTGAACATGCGGGTGGTTATAACCGTCATACCAAATGCCTCCGCATAATAGCGCCCCAGCAAATCCGTCCCTACCTTACTGATCGCGTACGGGCTTGCCGGATGGAACGGGCACTCCTCATGAATGCCGGTTTCCGGCTTCTTTGCCGCCGGAATTTTTCCAAAAACTTCAGAAGACGCGCATACATGGATCACCGGCTTATACCCTTTATCCTGTTCCATGGCCAGCCGGAACGCTTCCAGCAACCGGCATGTACCGAGGATGTTTGTATTCAGCGTATCGATGGGCGCAGTAAAGGATGTAAGCGGATAACTCTGGGCGGCCAGATGAAACACATAATCCGGCTTAACTGTATTGACCAGATGGATCAGGGACAACTCATCGTTCAGATCCGCATATTCAAAAAATAACCGGTCCTTCCGGTTCGCCCTGTCCAAAAGATGCGCAACATTATCCAGAGGACTGCGCCACCGGCAGACCCCATAAACATCCCAATCCGTATTTGCCAGTAAAAAATCCGCCAGGTGGGACCCTACCATTCCTGTAATACCCGTAATCAATGCTTTCATTCTTTACACCCCTTTCCTGTCACGAACAGGCAGATATTCTTCCGGCGAATAATAAATAATCGTTGTACCGCTGTTTTCAAACTCAAACGGAACATAAATCAAATCCGCCAGTTCCCGTTTTACCGCTTCCGTCCTGTCTTCCGGAACATAAAACAGCAAAAAGCCCCCGCCACCGGCTCCCAGAAGCTTCCCCCCCAGGGCGCCAGCGCAAACGGCCTTCCTGTATATATCATCAATCTCATCCGTGCTGATCTTCCGGCCCGTTTGTTTTTTTAACTGCCATGTATAGTCCAGCAGTCTGCCAAATTCATCCAGGCTTTTGGTTTTATCCACCAGAATCTTTTCCGCTTCGTCTACAAGCTGCTTCATCTCCTGTAATTGTTTCGCCTTATCCCGTATATGGCTGCAGGTATCATTCTGAATATCCGCCGAAAAACGGGAAAAGCCCGTAAAAAACAACAGCAGTCTTTGATTCAGCTCCTGCTTTCTTGCAGGCGAGATGATAACAGGATCTACCCGATATCCGTCTTTAGTAAAACTGATCCGGTTCAAACCGCCAAATGCCGCTGCGATCTGATCCTGCAGTCCGCCGGCTTCTTTGCAAAGAACACGTTCCAGATAAATGGCTTCATCCGCCAGCCTCTTTTTACTGACATATTTGCCCTTTAGCGCATAAAACGCGTTCAGCAGTCCTACCGCAAAGGAGCTGCTGGTCCCCAGACCGGTTCTCGCAGGCAGATCCGCGTCATAGGTAATAACCAGTTCATGCATATCAAGAAACTTCATCGCCTCGCGTACCATCGGGTGTTCTATCTCATCCGTCCGTTCCACCCTTTCGATACGGGAATACGTCACCTGGCTTTTATATTCAAAAAACCGCGGCAAATGACGCACCGTCACATAACAATATTTATCAAACGTGGAAGATAAAACAGCACCCCCGTATTCATCAAAAAAATCCGCCATATCCGTGCCACCGCCAAAAAAGGACATGCGGAAAGGGGTCTTGGTAATGATCATGACTCCGGTTCCTCCAAATAAAATTAATTTTTACGGCAAATACTGCAGAAAATCCTGCAAGGACCGGACGGTCACATCCTGCCCGAAGGCTTCCTCACCAATCAAAGCGGTGCGGCAGCCGGCAGCCTTTCCGGCTTCTATGTCGTTCTTCCCGTCGCCCACCATCCAGGACTGCTGCAAATCAATATTCAAATCTTTCGCCGCCGTCAGCAGCATGCCCGGTTTCGGCTTGCGGCAGCCACATTCTCTTTTCAGCTCGGCAACTTCGTTGGGAAAGCCCTTATCCGGATGGTGCGGACAGAAATAAATCGCGTCCAGATACGCGCCCTCGTTCCCTAACAGCGTCTCCATCTTATTATGGATCTCGCGAAGCTGGTCTACCGTGACTTCTCCTCTGGCAATCACAGGCTGATTTGTTGCAACCACAGCCAGATATCCTCTCTCATTGATTTGCCGAATCGCCTCCGCCACACCGGGCAACAGTTCAAAATCGTCTATATTGCGAAGAAAACCCACATACCGGTTAATGGTTCCGTCCCGGTCAAGAAACACCGCCTTTTGCCTGTTCAACAGGTTTCTCGAAGTGATCCTGCCCTTCTCATAGTCTTCGCAAACGTTTTTAAATCTGTCAGGCGTGCCCATGTCTTTCACATATTCGGGACTGTCATAGCAAAACAAGCGGCCGGTACGGCAGAGGGGTTTTAAAATCTGCCGGTCCAGGTCAACCTTAAAAATCCTGCCGCTTCCATCCACTTGGGAACTGATCAAGCCGGCATCGATCCCACTCATATCCAGCACCACCGGATTGATAATATGCAGCCCGGCATTCACACAGTTACTGTACCACCGGGGCCGTTCATCTTCTTTGGCAAGCCACTGGGTAACCCTTCCGGTTTCATCCGCAATCAGCAGCCCACTGTCATAGGGATGACTGTTCGCATGCACAAACAGCGTCGCCAGCCCGCCTTTCGCCTTATGGTACGCAACAAACCGATGGAAATCAACATCAAACACCGCATCTGCATTCAACAGAAGAAAATCTTCCGTTAGCTGATCCCGGAGCCGGAACAGGGAGCCGGCATTTCCCAGGGGCGTCTCCTCTATAAAATAGGAAATAGTTACACCGAACGCTGCACCGTCCCCAAAGTACCGAATAATATGTTCCGCAAGATGGGAAACCGTAATAATAATATCTGTGAACCCCTGTCGCTGAAGGCATTCAATCTCCCGTTCCAGCACAGGCTTCCCGCCAATTTTTATCATCGGTTTCGGAATATCAGAAGCCACCGAAGAAATACGCGTTCCCCGGCCTCCTGCCATAATCACCGTCTTCATCGCCGTCTCTCACCTATTTACGATAGTTATCTTTATTGATCTTATAATCCTCATAGGTTTGCCGCAGCCCTTCTTCAAAGCTGATGATAGGTTTCCAGCCCAGTGCAAAAAGCCGACTTGAATCAAGCAACTTCCGGGGGGTTCCGTCGGGATGAATATGATCATAGACGATTTTTCCCTTAAAGCCCACAATCTCCGCAATTTTCGCGCCAAGCTGTTTCATCGTCAAATCAGAACCGCAGCCGATATTGATCCATGAAAGCCCCGGCGTATCCGATTCTTTCCCCGGATCCCCGGAATAATGCTGCATTAAAAAGAAGCAGGCGTCCGCAATATCATCGATGTGAAGAAATTCACGCATGGCCGAACCGGTCCCCCACATAACAACCTGTCCGCTTCCCGTTTCCTTCGCGTCATGGAATTTGCGAAGCAGGGCCGGAATCACATGGGAGTGTTCCGGATGATAATTATCCCCGGGCCCGTAAAGATTACAGGGCATCACCGAAATAAAATCCGCTTTTTCCGGATGATGGGTATTCAGATACTCGCAAAGCTTCAGCCCGGAAATCTTGGCAAGGGCATATCCTTCATTGGTAATTTCCAACGGTGAAGTCAGCAGATATTCCTCTTTAATCGGCTGGGGGCAGTCGCGGGGATAAATGCAGCCGCTGCCAAGGAAACAAAACTTTTTAACGCCGGTATGAAACGCTGCCATAATCGTATTAAACTCTATCATGGTATTAATATACATAAACTGGTCCAGCGCTTCCCGGTTCGCCTGGATGCCGCCCACTTTGGCAGCCGCCATAAAGACAAAATCCGGCTTTTCCTGTTCAAAAAATTCTTGTACCATAGCCTGATCGGTAAGGTCCAGTTCTTTATGGCTTCGCGTCACAATATTGGTAAATCCTTCCTTTTTTAACTTACGAACAATGGCAGAGCCCACCAGGCCATTATGCCCCGCTACGTAAATTTTGTCGGTTTTTTGCATAACATGTTTTGTTCTCACAATTGTTCTCCTTTACAATACTTAGTTTCCCGCCTTACCGGCAAAAAACAACACCGCTTGCTTCAATGGCAATGTAACGTACTATATTACTAAATATTATAGCAAATTAAAAAACATAATAAAAGAAGAATACGGACAAATTACAAAAAGCCCGGCATCCATCAGCCGGGCTTTGAAAATATGATAAGCAGTATTCAATTAACACTATCCATACAGATTTAACGCAATCTAATTCCCCCTCAGCACTTCGTCCCTCACAGCTTCCTCCGCCAACTGCATATCCCGGTACATCTTTACCGCATTTTTTATATGGGTAGGCCGCTGCGAAAGCATCAGCCAGAAAATGGTATCCGTTCTTTCTTCCCGTTCCCACTCCGCTTTCGGCATGGGCAACCGGTCAATATCCTGGGCCAGATGACGGAAGGCTGCCGTAACGGCGTAGCAGAGATCCCGGGTGCGTTTTCCCTTCCAGTTGTACTGGTCCCGATACATCCAGCTTTTGAACCGGGGCAGGTACACCCACCGTTTTCCGAAAATCGCCTGTAACCGCAGGGCGTTGCCAAAATCCGTTAACGGCAGGTCCATCAGTTCCTTCAACATTTTGTTCGTCATGTTTAATCCTCCCCTATTTGTACGGCACATTGCGTACAACTTTTTTATTTTAATATGTTTAACTGCAGCCCCTAAGGCTTCACGGATTATGCAAAGTTAAAAAAACATTTAAAATAATAGGTAATTTTGTTGATTTTATTATAGGTAAGACGCCGGCAAAAAACCGGCGTCTCCTTTTACCACTCTTGTTGCGAAGCTTCGCCGTTTTGTTGACACGTGCAACTTACACCTGTCTTCCCGGTTCAGCCTCGCAACGTACCCGCCTTCACTTTTTCGGCGCTTCGCCCCGCAGGGCGGCGATGTTGCAGCTCAGCTCCCCGATGACTTCCGTCAGGCCTGCCAGCTTGTTTTCCATACGCACCAATAAAAACCAGCTCAGCACCATAGGGAAACCGAAATCCTTAATAAAACCAAATACTTCGGAAACGTCCATCCGCAGCCTCCTATTCTATTGCAGGCCGAAGGTTACTCAGCCACCACGTCCCGGGTGACGGTGCGAAGACAGCCTTCCACGGCTTCCACCAGGTCGCCGCCGGTAGAATTGAACACATTGTTTTCCACTACCGTCTGCATGGCGGCATCGATTTCCGCCTTGGTCACGCCTTTCTTCGGTTCCTCAATGTTCAGGGTCACTTTCTTGCCAATTGCATTTTTAAACACTAAATCCAGATCCGTATCGCTTTTCATAGTATGACTCCTCCTTTTACTCTTGTTGCTGCGCCGGGGTTGTCCCGCCTCCCACGATTCGGTGTGCCGCACTTTACTCTGTACAGCGTGGCTTCCCTCATCGACTGGGATCCTTCCGGGATAAGCCCCGGCGAATTACCAAACCTCAACAATCACTCTTCACTCAACGTCGCCCGCTCAATGACGGTCAAGCCGGTAATCTCGTTGTCGAAGAGACCGCCCAGGGCTTTGCCGGTAGCCAGCAACTTGTCCGGTTCGGCGTCCGGTTTCACGTTGGAATAGGTGTAGCTCTTGCTTACCGGGTTCCCGTCTGCATCCTGACCACGGGAAATGGATACGCTCAGGCTGCGTTTTACTACATTCATGACTGCTGCCATGTAATCACGTCCTTTCTTTTTCCTTTGCGCCGGTGATGTCCCCTCCCACGACCCGGTACGCCGCACTTTACTCCGTGCAGCGTGACTTCCCTCAACGATCGGGGCCTTTCCGGGACACACCCGGCGCACTAAATCACTGCATACAACAAATAATTAGGCTTCTTCCGCAGTATCCAGATAATACTGCGCCTTGGCCCGCAACAGCAGGCCGCCGGGGTACAGCGCGCCGCCCAGGGTGTCGGGTTCCGGCAGAAACCACAGGTCCCAGCGCATGTCCGGGTCGCCGTCGCCGGGGCCGTAGCCGTCCACAAAAGCGATTTCGCAGTGGGTCATCACCGTGTCTTCCGCAAGGGGCAGGCACAGCTCCCGGCAAAGCAGCGCCACGATTTTAGCCATCGCCTCAATCTGCTTCCGGGTAGGCGGTTCTTCTCCGTAATCGATGACGGCGCAGTCCGTCCGGGCCAGGTGGTCGTTTTCATAGGCCACGTCCAGCAGGCTGGCATCTTTCCCGGCCGGGGCCCAGCAGTGGGCGTCACAGCCGCACAGCAGGGCGATGCCGATGGCGCCGGTGTTGTGCATCCAGGTGTGTGCCTTAAAGCTTAAAAAGCTTTTGCAGTTCAGGTACACCGTGCCGTCCCGGTCAATACAAATATGGTAAGCATCTTCATTATGACCGTAGTGACCGCCGGTCCAGTGGAGAAAGATGCGGCGAATGCCACTGCGCGCTTCCCGGGCCATGTCGCGGATCATTTCTTCCGTTGCAGGGTTTGAATTGAGCATGAATAACACCTCCTTCCGTTTTATAGTGCGCGGGACTGTCCCGCCTCCCACTCCTCGGTACGCCGCGCACGCTTCGCTTTGCGTGGCTTCCCTCGTCGACTGGGACCCTTCCGGGACAGCCTCCGCGCCTTAGTGGCCAATCTCAAATTTCGGTTTCAGCCCGGGACCCTCACGGGACAGCACCCGGGGCTGTAGAAGCCGAATGGTTTATTTTGGCCCCCACTTATATACTCCGGCAAGGGTCCAAAATATGAGGATAAATTTTTAATTTTTTTTGCAAAACGAACAGCGTCCTGCCAAAATTGTTGACAAGACGCTGTTCCGCTATGTATTATTCAGTTTTAGTCCTTTTCCATTATTTATTGTTGCGTGTCAGTTTTTTGCGCAGTATGTTGAACAAGCCCTGAATGTAATCTTCCACGATTTTCCGGCAGGCCGGACACAAGGGCAGAATCTTCAGAAAGGCCAGCTGCAAACCTTCGTCAGATCTTTTTTGTAACTCCGGCACTGCTTGAATGATTTTCCAGTGGGCCTCACTAGGCTCGAACTTCTCCGTTTCCCAGTCGGAAACTGCATTCTTTGAAGCGCCAACCACAAAACCAAATTCACTTTGGTTAAGGCCTGCCTGTTCCCGTATCAGCTTGCATCGCTGTCCCTTCGATAATCCTTCTATGTTTTGTTTGCTGTTCTCCTCCATGATCATTCAGATCCCTTCTCTCGTACTTGTAAATTTTCAGCCATAGCCGCCGTAACCGGGGACTTATCATGGCGGAACCATGACAGCGATCCCATTCCGACAGCTGACTGCAACAGGAAAACATGGCTATTGTAAAACTTTAATTTTCGCTGTCAACAGGAAATTTCGCAAGTTTTCGCCGTTTCAACTCTTCCGATTTGTTTTTCAAACTAATAATTCTACCGTTCCAAGTAAATTCCAAGTTTATCAAAGTTAATTCCAAGTCCTTTTTTGTATATACAAAAAGAAAATCAAAGTAAATTCCAAGTTTTCAAGGTGCACTCATGATAAGGGCCTATTGACAAAATCTTTGGAAACATTTATTCTAAAAAAGTCGCTACATCGATAGTATGCTTTCGCGATATTAAGTATATTCATTTTCTAACACAGTTATACGGAGGTAATTAGCATGGACAAAACAATAAGCAAAAATGTATCCGGATTCACAAACAACAGCGAGGCTTCTGACCAGCCGGCTTTTGTCAGCAACCGATGGCAACCCGACTGGCCCGATTACACGATTGACATAGCCTGGCCCCAAACTCCCCCTGATTTGCTGTCCATCCCTGCAAACCAGCTGAAACAGCTGATGCTGCAGGCCCGAGCCTATGACCCCAGGGCCATTGAGATCTTCACCACACTGGCCATGCCCATTGCCAAATACTACAGCAGCCTGCCCAACGTTGTATCTGTACTGGGGAAAGACGAAGCGTACAGCATCGCCAACCATACCATGATGGACTTTCTGATGCACGAACGGTTACGGAAAGAAAAGCAGGATATTCCCACCATGCTGAAACGGTCCATCCGCTGCGACCTGATGAACCAGATCGACCGGATCAAAAACCGAAGGTACTTCGAAACATCCAGTAAACCGGGAAACAGCAGCCAGTCCGAGGATGACGACGACAATACCGATGTCATCGCAAATTTACCGGCTGACACACGATTAGGTCCGGAACACCAGACACTGCTGGCAGAGCAGAAACATCGGGTACAGGAATGTCTGAAATATCTGAGTCCGAGAGAAAAGCAGGTAATCCATGGAATTTTCTACCGTCAGCTGAGCGTAGCTGAAATTGCCGGGGAACTGCATTGTTCCAAATTATGCGTAAGCACGGCCAAATATTGTGCCCTGAAGAAGCTGCGCCGCATTTTTGAGGAGCAGCATGTTGTATAAGTGTCGGGGTGTCCCTTGATTTTTTAACTGATACCTTACTCCGGGTGTGTCCCGTCTCCCACTCCTCGGTGTGCCCGTGCCGCATTTTCACAAATTGTATAAGTGCCGGGGGTGTCCCGCCTCCCACTTCCTCACTGCGCACGCTCGCTACGTTCGCGTTGCTCGGTGTCGTCAGACTGGGACCCTCACGGGACATCCCCCGGCACTAACTTACAAAAATTGGAGGTAAAACTTTGAACTTAGAAATAGCCATCAAAGAAAAAGACAACGTCGTCAAATTGAAAATCACTTCTCCGGACAAACCGTTGGTGATTGAATTAACAACAAACGATTTGGGTACGCCTGTAGCAGTAGCTACTGAACAAAACGAAAGCGTCTCGCCCGCCACAGAAGCTGCGACGACAGACGAGACGTTAAAGGCGGAGACCAATGCCCTTGCCGCCAAACTGGTTGCTATGAACCGGGAATATGAACGGGTGAAAAAGGCAGCGTACCGGGCGGGCATAAGGCTGAAAGAAAACCTGAAAGCGTTAGGCCAGACCGCAGCTATTTCAGCAGCCGGCAGTCCCGGTCTTGCACTGGCAGGTGTCCCCTGCGCGGTCCCCCGTGTCCCGGAGGCTTGTCCCCAGGGCATGGCGACTGTCCCCAAGGGCGACTTCGCTGTTCTGGGGACTTGTCCCCAGAATGTCCCTAACAGTGTCCCCGGGGACACTTGGGGACAGTGGGCAGAGGATACTACTTATACTAATACTTATAATATTAATACCAAATCAAAAACCACATCTACCATGTCTGACCCTGTTATGTCCCGCAAAGAAACAGCAACAACCAACGCCCTCTCCCCGGAACCGGTCGGCAACTGCCTGCCTTTTGTTCCGGAAAATAATCCGCACCGGTTCATTCCGCTGGCCAACTTACCAGAGGTGTATCAGAACCTGTTACAGGCATGGAACCAGCTGCCTCTGCGGTCAAAGCTGAAAGGCCTGTACCCGGATATGATGGAAAAACTGCATACTCTGCTGCAGGAATTCGGGGAAGCTACCCTGCACAAAGCGATCCGCATGGTTGCGGACAGCCCTTTCCTGCTGGGGAAAAGCTCTAACAGCAGCGGCTGGGTCATTTACTTTGGCTGGCTGCTGAAGCCGGGCAATCTGCAGAAAATACTGGACAACAAATACCGGAACCGGGAGCAAGAGTGGGGACAGAACTATTACGGCGCCACCTGTCCCGAATACACCCCCTGGACAGACACAGAGAGCTGCTATCTGGATCCCGGCTTTATGACGGAGGGGCTGACAACCCTGAATGAGCATACGCGAAGCTGTCTGGAACAGGCAGCCAAACTGTTGGGACTGAAAAAGGAGAATGCCGCATGAACGAAATGAAAACAGAAACACCAGAAGACTCCACCGAGGCCCTGATCCGGTATGAATACCGCCGCAAAGCCTTCTGCGGGCTGGACACTATGTGCTACTGGGACTTTGCCCACGACAACGGAGAAAACCCGTTCATCACCAATACGGGCCTGCAGTACGTATACAACTACAAGGAAATGAAAGAAGAAGGCATGGGCATCATGTACTTTGGGGGCGCCGGCGCCGGCAAAAGTTATGCCGCCGCCCAGATCGTCAACGCCCTGACGGACGCAGGCTACGACTGCCTCTTCACCAGCTTCCGCAACATCCTGACCGAGCTGGGCACCCTCAGCAACGAAGGCAAACGGAACTATCTGAACCAGCTCTTCCGCAAAGACCTGCTGGTCTTCGATGAATACGGCTGCGAAGGAGAAGGAAATTACAGCAACCAGATGGTGCTGTACATCATCAGCAACTGCTACCAGCGCCATATCCCCATGCTGGTCACCACCCCCTACCACAGGGAAAGCCTGGTGAAAAGCAACAACGCCCTGCGCCTGCAGACCTTAAGCCGCCTGTGGCAGCGCTGCTGCTGTGTCCAGGTGGTCGCGCCACCCAGCCGCCGTCACCAGACCCAGGAGCAGATGAACAAAACGGAAGCCTTGCTGAAAGGCCCCGGCCCCTGGTATGAAGAACCGGACAATTATAAAGAGCCCTGCCAGGAAGAAAAGGAAAAGGTTCGGCGGAAGGAAGAAGCGAAGCTTAAGGCAATCGAAGCGAAGAAGAAAAAATAAAGGAGATAATATTTACCATGCAAGAACGTGTACCCGCCCAGAACATTGAAGCGGAACAAAGTGTGTTAAGCGCTATCCTCATCGATAACAGCGTTATTGATAAAATAGCAGAAATTCTGAAGTCCCCTGACTTTTACCGCATTGTTCATCAGATCATTTACCAAACCATGCTGGATATGCACGCCAAGCACCAGCCCATCGATATGATCACCCTCATTGAAGAGCTGAAAAACCAGAACAAGCTGGATGACGTAGGCGGCGTCAGCTACATTACCCTGTTGGCCAATATCGTCCCTACGTCCGCCAACGCCCTGCACCATGCCCGCATCGTGGTAAACAACGCCCTGTTGCGGCAATTGGGAGAAAGCGGCGCTGCCATCACCGCCCTGAGCTTTGAAAAAGAGGAAGATATCCAAAGCCTCATCGACCGGGCGGAACAGACCCTGCACTCGGTCTCCCTGCGGAAACACGGCAAGGCCTTTGTGCCCATCCACGATATCCTGACCCACACCATGGACCGGATGACCGACCTGCAGACCGGAGGTACCACAGTTACCGGCCTTTCCACCGGCTTTGCAGATTTGGACCGACTCACCACCGGCCTCCACCCTTCGGATTTCATCATCTTAGCCGCACGGCCTTCCATGGGGAAAACAGCCCTGGCTTTAAACATTGCCCAGAACGTAGCCCTGCGGGGCGCAAAAGAAAAAGAGGCCCCCAAACGGGTAGCCTTCTTCAGTCTGGAAATGAGCAGCGACCAGTTGGTACAGCGGATGCTCTGTACCGAAGCAGACACCAGCCTGAAAACCCTGGCTGCAGAGTCCGGCACAGGAGTCCGCTCCGACTGCCCACAGCCGGAAAACTGGAAACAGCAAATCAGCCAAAATTCACACAACAGCAGCGCGCCGGCCAACTCCCTTGCCCAATGGAACCGGCTGTGGGAAGCAGCCGCCAAATTGGATGAAGCCCACATTTTTATTGACGACACCCCGGGCCTTTCCATTCTGGACCTGCGAAGCCGTGCAAGGCGTTTACAGGCGGAAGGGGGACTGGACTTTCTCGTCATCGACTACCTGCAGCTGATGCAGGGCAGCCGCAGCCGCAAAGCCAACGACAACCGGCAGCAGGAAGTGACAGAAATCAGCCGGGGCTTAAAAGCCCTGGCCCGGGAACTGCAGGTACCCGTGCTGGCCCTCAGTCAGTTAAGCCGCAGCGTGGAACTGCGCCAAAGCAAGCAGCCCATGCTCAGCGATCTGCGGGAATCCGGCTCTCTGGAACAGGACGCAGACATCGTCATGTTCCTCTACCGGGAAGACTATTACAAAGGAGCCGAAGACACCCCGAGCCACATTACGGAACTGATCGTGGCCAAGCACCGCAACGGCCCTACCGGGCGAGTGACGCTGTTCTTTAAGGAAGATTGTACGAAGTTTATCAGTTTAACGAGAAGAAAAAAGGAGTTTGATTAAAACATAAAGCAAGGACTTTACATCTTGCTTTTCCTATTTCTCATTGACTAAGTAAGATGAAAACGCTATAATAAAATTACCTTTTAGGTAATTTTATTATAGGAGTAAACATGGACCTTATTTATACGACAGAGAAATTACGTAAACTCTGTCAGAGTACAAGCATTGCTACAAAGTTTTTTGGTGGGAAAAAAATCCTTGCAATTAGCCTGGCAGCCAGAATCAATGCACTGCAAAACGCGGTAAGTCTTAAAGATATTATCGTTCAAAACCAATTTTGCTTCCATCAACTGAAAAATAAGAACGGCAAAAATCTGAATGGCTACTTTGCTATTGATGTGAAATCACGCACCGATCCGTGGAGAATTATCCTACGCCCGTTAGACAATAATAAAAGACCATTTGTTCCATGTCATATTGATGCAATCGCCGAATATGTAGAAATAGTAGAAATAAGGGAGGTAAGCAAGCATTATGAGTAACTATATCGAATATAACGATAAAATTGCATTTCATCCCGGGTACTATATCAACGAGGTCATCGAAGAAAGCGGGCTTACCCAGTATGATTTTGCCAAAAGACTGGATACGACACCAAAAAATATTAGCTGTCTGGTAAACGGTGAACAAAGCCTCTCTGTTGATATTGCCATGAAATTATCCAGAATGCTGGATACCAGTGTAGAATACTGGCTAAACCTGCAAACCGCTTACGATACCGTCACCGCTGAAATAAAATCTGATAAAGCACTACAGGAAGAAAGAAAGATTTTTAATTATCTGGATTATAAATATTTTCAAACTAATTTTGCTCTTCCATCGCTTCCAAGAAAAAAAGACCTGCAAATTGAGCAGGTACGCAAATTTCTTAATGTTTCTACTCTTTCTGTTTTTAAGGATAGAAACATGACCGTAAATTTTAGAAGCAGTACAGCGGAATTAACCGAGTCTAATATTGTCAAAGCAAATATTATGGTTCAAATTGCAACCAATCAGGCATTAAAAAAACCTGCCCCAAAATTTGACAGGAACAAACTTAATGATGCTATAAAGTATGCACTAACATTAACAAGCGAGCATCAAAATTTTTACCCTTTGATTTACAAGGCATTCTTTGACGCAGGCGTAAATTTTATAATTTTACCAAATCTAACCGGATCAAAAATTAACGGTGCAACCAAAAAAATTAAAAATAATATCATGCTTCTGGTAAATGATCGGAGATTAAATGCCGATACTTTCTGGTTCACATTGTTCCATGAAATCGGACATATCGTTCATGGAGATTTTGGAATCACTTTTGACGGAAAAAACTGTCATGCTGAGGATGCCGCAGATATTTTTGCGGAAAATATGCTAATTCCCCTTGACGCCTATCAAAAGTTTTTAAACGAACACGGGCATGCCATCACCGTGCAAAACATTTCACATTTTGCAAATCAAATTAACCGAGATCCCGGTATTGTCCTTGGTCGACTGTTAAATGACGGTCACATTGATTACCGTGACGAACGTTTTAAAACACTGCAAAAAAAATATAAGATATGTACCAAGGTTAACTGACCGGCAACAAGCCGGTCTTTTTTTCAATAGTCAACAACAATTGTACAAATTCAGAAAAAAAGTTTTTGCACCAAAATGCAAAAACTTTATAGATTTATCCTTATTCTACCTCCAACTTCAACCCCACCCCCACCTCAGTGAGGGGAAGTGTGTTCATCATCTCGTGTTTCGCCGCGAACGATACGCAGTGGCAGGGGTACAGCATCCCTTTCGTATAGTGTTCCAGAAAGCGAATCGTTTCCGTAAGCTGCTGATTCTTTTTCAGCAGATGGAATCCGCCGATGATACCGGAAACCGTTTTATGCCTGCTCATTCGCAATGCCTGCAAAACAATATTGCAGATTCCGCTGTGAGAACAGCCGGTAACGATGAAGACGCCTTCCTTCCCCTCATAGGCAAGGGCCGAATCATCCATCACAAAATCGGCCTGCCCGGTATCCGTACATTCACCAATCGGCTCCCTGGATTCAAAGGAAGTGACTCTCGGGATTTCACCGAGAAAGGTCAGCCGTTCCGTAATCTTCACCGGTCTGCTGCCGTCAATCACCTGCAGACCGTGGTCAATACAATCCTGCCTTGAAAAAGGCGCGCCTACATCCACACCCATGTACCTCTTCGGCACAAAAACGCCCGAATGAGCCACCAGCTTAACATTCTTCAAGTCGTATTTATCCCATAAAAACGTAAGGCCACGGCTGTGGTCATTATGCCCGTGGGAAAGAACAATATACGTCAATGCGTTCATATCAACCTGCATCTGTTCCGCATTGCGGAGAAACGCATCGGAGTACCCGGTGTCAAACAGAATTTTCTCTGCCCCGTCCTCAATATATACACTGAAAGCGGGCTCGCCAAGATAATACTGATCGATATAGGTGTTGTTGTCCATAAGAACTGTAAGTTTCATAGGGTTTTACCTTTGGAATTGCAAATAAAGAAATCATTTCCCATCTTCACCTGTTCCTGAATATAGACTCAATATGCTCGTTCCAACTGAACACCCCGTAGCGCTGCAGCGTATACATAGTCTGCTTTTCCTCCGGGGAAACCTCGGCCAGAAACGCCATATCATAGTGATTTTTCACAGCCGCCAGCACGGCATCGTTAACCTTGCCTTCCGGATAGGCCAGCGCATAGACCGGTTTTCCCAGCACCTTTTCCAACGCGGCCCGGGATTCCCGCATCTCAAAGTTGACGCTCTGCGCTCCCATCTCCGCCAGATTTTCATGGCTGACCGTATGCGAGCCGATCTTCATCCCATTCGCCTGCATCTCCCGCAATTCATCTGCCGTCATCCGGTTGTCGTGCCCAATGGTCCCGCTTACCACAAAAAACGTGCCCGGTACCTGCTCTTCCAACAAAATCGGGTACGCATACCTATAATTATCCGCGTAGCCGTCGTCAAAGGAAATCAACACCGCTTTTTCCGGCAGTTCTGCCGTCCCCATCCTAAACTGCTGTAAATCGCTTACATCAATAAACTTGTATCCGGCTTTCTTAAACTCCTGAATATGCCGGCGAAAAACCTCCGGCGGCACATTCAGAAGATCCTCTTTCCGAGCCGGCCGCACCTCATGGTAGCACAAAGCCGTAATCCGCGGAATTTCCGGTGTAGTTTTCTTTACCAGCTGCAGCCTCTTCATCTCCTGCCGCACATCCGGCCCGTAAATGCTGCGGGCCAGGGTTCCTAACAAAGAAGAATCCTGCGCCAGCCAGCCCATGTGACAGGCCATGGAAAACAGCCCGGTACATAAACAGATAATTCCTGTAATAATCAAACACTCTCTGAATTCTTTGTCCATAAATTATAACGGTAATTTATACAATAACTACAGTCCTGCCCACCGCTAACAGCTATCTTTTCTGCTTCAGCCTGATTCTTATATTGTGTAAAAAGGCTCTACCATAAAACAACAAGTCATTGGTATATGTCCAGCCACACAGATAGTATATTTTAAAATACTCTTTTTTTATCTATAGTTGTATTAATAACTTCAAAGTAGTAATTTTCATTTAGTTCAATCCATGTTTTGGGTTTTGGAATCGAAATTCTCTGCAAAAGAATTTTATTGCCAATATTTCCAAGCACATACCCAGATATTTCTTTAACAAGCGTGTCTTACCACAATTATTTGCTCCCACAAATACGTTAATACGACTCGGCTAATTAGTATGCCGTTTTTTTAACAAAACCTTTTGAATTTTAAATTCATAATGATTGCCGTTAATCTCTGTGGTACCTTCCATTTTTACTCCCATTTACAACCATACAAAACTAACACTCACTTCCACAAAACCTTAAACGTTAGGAAGTTTCTTAGCGCTGATATTACCATCATCAAACAAACAGTTATCAAAATCGCTCCCATTATTGTCTTTCCATAAAGAAACAATACTCCAGTTTTTTTACCTGGCTTTCGCCTAATGAATAAATCCAAAAATGGATAAACAGTTTTTTACCGTTAAATATACCGATTTCAATAGGTTGTTTTGTTCCCGTTCCTAATGAATTGTCAAAACCAAAACAGGCAAACTTAATCAATTTTTTAGTACTATCATAATCAACTTTTAAATCGCTTTTCCCTTTATCTCCCTTTGGGAATAAGAATTCAATAGAGAAAGCGAATTCGCCATTTAACTCTATGTCTAATTTTACGGAATCATCATTTAAGTAATTAAACGCTGTGCCTGAATCGACAATATCATATACAGAACTCTTTTTTTGTATAGACACTTTCATATTACTTTATTCCCCTTCCTGTCTTTCAGTACCGAATGGTTTTCCCTGTATTTCAATGTCTTCATTATTTAAAATTTTACCTTTTCCACTGTTCTCCGGTGTTTCAGTAATTACATATTTATTAGTATCATTTATAGCTATTACACAAGATCTTATTTGATCCGTATCAGACTTAATTGCGTCAATTTTTTTAGTAATCTTCCCAATAAGAGTTTTTATATCTTTTCTGACATTTGTTATTTCAACTACCTCATTTTCAGCCCTGTTATATATTAACTCCATCCTAGCGCTTCCAGCTATACTCATACCAATTGCAATTATTGATAAAATTATAGAGGAAATTGTTGCTGCGAACGAAAATTCAGCATAAAACTGTTCATTAGACTTTGTTGCCATCGCCCAAATTATGACAAGGAATAAAATGACAATTATAAATATCAAAGCAAGTATTATAAGATCCTTTTTGCAATATTTGGACTTTTTTTCATCTTTATTCATTTTCGCCTCTTTGCCTGCCCCCGTTTTATGTAACATTTGTCTTTTTGACCTTTTGTATATACAATAAAACTCCTTTATCTTCTTCGCAGCTATTTTATTCTAACACAATCAAATATGTATGTAAAGCATTCACTTTAGAGTATCCCCCAAGTCTACAACTTATTTCCCCTCTCCCATAAAATCCTCCATCGTCAAAGAAAATTCGGAACTGATCTCTTTCCGCTTCAACACAATTCGCACCGTAACTCAGAAAAAATTCCCATCCGTTATTAGCGCCGGGAATTTTTAATCACCGGGAGGAGTATCTTAACCTGCACTGGTTCAATAATCTCCAGGAGGCACGGGAGATAATCACCCGATGGAAAGACGAGTACAATATGGTTCGCCCGCATAGTGCGCTGGGCCAAAAGACTCCGGCAGAATATGCGCAAACATTTTGATTATTGCAGCTATACTAAAATTCCCCGTGGTACATAAAACGGGGGCAGGTCACACCGATGAAACGCATACTCGCACTTACCGCCGTCCTAATCCTGATCTGTTCCACCGCCCTCGCCTATGTCGGGAACCGTAACACCCGCAAATTCCACCACGATACCTGCGGTTCCGTCGCCAAGATGAAACCCAGCAACAGGGTTTACATAGAAACCCGCGACGAAGCCATCGCCAGCGGCTATGTTCCCTGCCAACGCTGCAGGCCATAACTGAATTATTCACAGGAATATTTCTTTTTTTATTGAACTTTATGATAAAAAGTGGTATATTAAAGTGTACAAAAATGCTATTCAAATTGCTGATTGAAACTATAACAAATAATAAGGAGGTGCTTCTATGAAAAAACTACAGAAAATAGTGGCTATGGTAATGTGCGGTTTTTCGACATTTACCATTTTTCCTACTGTAAATTATGCTGATTACTACACCAAAGATGCATCTTCTTTGATTTCAAAAGCTTGGTACAAGACAGGAAGCAATTTAAAGAAAGCTATGGAAAAGGTGATAACAGAAAGTGAAGAAGCAGCAAAACAAAAAATTTAATGGTAAGGAAATCGCAAAAGATCAGGCAACAGGTCCAGCGATTCCAATAAATAATTCTCCTCTGCCCCAACAACAGTTTATTCATCAGGAAAGTTTTGCCGGACCGTTACCTCCGCCTTCTATATTGGCCGGATACCGAAATATTGATGCAACGTTTCCCGAAAGAATTCTCAAGGAATTTGAAGATTCTTCCTCACACATTCGCGAGATGGATAAAAAAGCCTTGCAAGCAAAAATAGATTCTGTTAAAAGAGGGCAATATATAGCCTGTGGTTTGTCTTTATTGTTGATAGGAATGGTTTTTTATTCGCTCCACTTGGGCAACACGACTTTCGCAGGTGTGGGTTTCTTAGCCTTTTTTACTATCATAATTACTGCTTTTGTAAATAGAGATAAAAAAAATCAGGAAACAGAAATCCCTAAAAGCGAAAAATAACCTGGCTACCATTTTGGTAACCAGGCTTTTTTATTGCTGTTTTCTTCCATTTTATAAGTACTTTAATAAAATGCTTTCTCTGTAAACTTATGAAGAAACCCCTGATAATACCGGTATAGAACAAAGTTCTATACCGGATTTTTATTGAAACGGAGGGTCGCAAGATGGTTGATTATGAAAAAATCGTACGAGAAGAACTTGAAGGTGTACGCGAAACACAGAAGTATGTTTTGTTTGAGCAAAAGGTGGTTCTGCCAGCAATATTATTGTTTTAATTATCTTGTTATCACTCCTTGTTCATTATTATATCATACCTGATAAACGGAGGCATTAAAAATGAAAGCACCTACAATTAAAGATTATAATTTGCAATTCACTAACCTTTTGCGCCGCCCGCGCACCGTCATGATCGTCGTGCACCACACCGGTGATCTTGTTGATAATGACCTGTCCGCCGAGCGGATCCACGCCATGCACCTCATGAACGGATGGGCCGGCTGCGGCTACCATTATATCATCCGGAAAGACGGGACGATCGAAGAAGGCCGCCCGGAATGGGCTTCCGGTGCACATGCGGAAGGATATAACAGCAACTCCATCGGCGTCCACCTTTGCGGTAATTTTCAATATACAGAACCCACTGAAGCCCTAATTGAGGCCGCGGCCTACCTGATCGGCTGGCTGTGTGACAAATACGACCTGATCCCGGACAAGCGACACGTAGTCGGGCACTGTGACCTGATGCCCACCGCCTGTCCCGGCCATTTCCTGTATGAAGATCTGCAGCTTATCCGTGGCAAAGCAATCTGGTACCAACAGCATTACTAATGAAAGGAAGGTCAAAAAATGCTCAGTAAAGGCGATAAGGTTGTTATGAACGATAAATATTACGTGTCATTAAAGAATGCCGGTAAAGTCTTCACCGTACGGGAAGGCCCGCAAATGGTCTGCGGGACAATGTGCGTGTGGCTTGAGGGTTATTGCGGAGCATATGCAGCGGATGGATTGACTAAGGTGGAAGAAAGCGTGGAACAAAAATGAAAAAGCTGATTTTGTTAACTGCTTTCTTCCAGACTCTGAACTGCAGCGCCTACTGCCACACAGGCAACCCCACCGCTTCCGGCGTCATGCCGCAGCCCGGGACGTGCGCAGCAGATCACTTGCCCTTTGGAACGCGGGTCACGCTGCCGGATGGGCGTGTGCTGGTTGTGACAGACCGATTCGGCGGCGGATATAAAGACCGCTTGGACATATTCATGGAATCAGAAGCTGCCTGCTGGCAATTTGGACGGAGATGGATGCAATGCAAAATCGAAACGCCGAACTAAAAAAATGTCCGTTTTGCGGAAACGCAATAGTTGAATATGGAGCATACATCCCAGCAGGCAGTAATGTGCAATATTTCATGTGTTATTGCGTCCTATGTGGCGCACACGGTCCACAATCCATAAAGAAAAACAGTAAAGAAGATGCTGCCAGATTGTGGAACAGAAGAGGCGGTCATTAAGGAGGAAATCATGTTACCTAAGATACTGCAGCCACACGATGAAAAAGAAAGTCGCTCCATCGAAACACAGCTCAATGAAGCGAAAGAAATATTAGCTACAACTCTGTTAGCAATAACAGTCCTTATAATTTCGTTGATGGCTATCTTGATTGAAATACATTTGAAAGAAGGCTTAGAGTTTGCAAACATCCTACTCCAGATTGTCGCCACCTTTTCCTGCATTCGCTTTTTCTTCATATCCTGCTTTTATCGCAGGCCGTAAAAAATAAATACCTAAACAGTAAATGTTAAAAAGGGTCCTTGCTACAGTTAAATATGCTATTCCAACGGGTATCTCACCGTTCAGACTATACATTGAATAAAAGTAGCATATTATCTCTGCAATTTTATCGAGGAATTGTACTTTATTTGGAATATTCTTCCAGATTCGATAAAAGCCAATCACATAAGGAGAATCCAAGGTTTCAGAATCAGATAAAAAACCAAATATCCTTTCAAGGGCTTCCTGTTTCTCTTCATCATTGCTTATTTCTTGGCCAGTTATATCATACCATTCAAAAGTTAAATTAGCCCATCCAGCTAGGTGGGAAACATTGTCCACATATTCTGGGTTCAAGAGTGGTTGCAGTCGCTGTAGTTTTTCTGCAAACTCCATTTGCCTATCAAATGCAGAGTGCCCAAGGATTCCTGCAAATTGGTTAAACGTTGAAAAATACCTGGCGTGTTCAGAAGCCATCATGTACGCTTTCCAGATCGCATGCTGGCGTGGACCTATCAATGATGCGTTGCTTATTGATTTTGCCATCATTAATGCAAATATGTCTGCCGGTGTCTGTACATCGCACATGCGACGAATCCTTTCCTGGTTCTCTAAAAACCTCATAATTTCTGGCGAAAACGGAGTATATGGATTAGAAATACTGCAAATAATACTCACTCTCCCTTCGTGATGATTTTGGCGCAAACAAATTATATCATGTCAGGGGAAGTAATAAAAGTTAAGCCTGAAGCCCACAAGTAGGCTGACTTTCGCTGTCCAAAATATACAGCTTTTATGCATGATTTTGATAGATTTATGCAAAAAATGAGTGAAGGAGTTCGTTAATCCTTTTTTTCAGCGATTTCTATAAGCCGCTTCATTACTGCATTCTTGAGTTCGTTAATCATTGTACACAGTTCGTTAGTCCGTCCACTCCAGAAATACACCGTACTTTTTCTGTCCTGACTTTAACAAGCGTTTAACAGCGAATTGAAGCACCTTTGAACGGTCTTTAATAGATAGTGTCAATAGTTTTGCGCAAATTTTAAAATCCCCTTGTAGTGGTTGAATTCAATCTATATACTCATATGATTCATCTGCGATTTCGTTCAGATGATCCATATTCATATAATTCTTGCACCCCCAGCGGCTGTTTGCCACATAACGAAGTCTGGCACAGACTAGCATCAAGGCGCTTGCTCCATCGGGAAATGCGCCTATGGCCTTCGTCCGTCGTTTAATCTCCCGGTTGACCCGCTCCATAGCATTGTTGGTACGGATCTTACGCCAATGCTCTGTAGGAAAGTTCATATAGGTCAGAGTTTCCTCTATGCCTTCTTCAACTTTTCTGGCAGCCGCAGACAATTTCATCTCACGAAGTTTATCGGCTACCTGTCTGGCTTTCTCCCGTGCTGCCGCTTTGCTTTCCTGGGCATGGATTGCTTTAAGCATTAAGCTCACGACACGCATCTTCTTCCGGGGTGTTACCGAGAAGATATTTCGGTAGAAGTGTACAGTACAACGCTGATATGCGGCATCCGGGAAGACTTCGGGTATAGATTCCAACATACCCAGGTTCTTATCTCCGATAATAAGACGAACGCCCTGCAGGCCACGGCTTTTGAGCCAGATAAAGAAGTTCTTCCAGCTTTGCCTGTCTTCCTTGAGGCCTTCTGCTGCACCAAGAATTTCTCGTGATCCTTCTTCGTTTACACCGATGGCAACCAGTACAGATACGTTCTGGATCTCGCCACCCCAACTGCGTTTTAAGTAAATGCCATCTACATAGACATAGGGATAGGCCCCGGTGAGGGGACGTGTACGCCAGGCTTCGATGTGTGTATAAGCCTTTTTATTTAAGTTGCTGATTGTGCCCGGCGATACCTTTGTGCCCCACAGGGCTTCGGTGATATCCTCCACACGACGGACGGATACTCCGGCCAGATACATTTCGATGAGTGCTTCTTCCACAGAGGTTTCCCTGCGGCGATAGCGTTCGATAATCGCTGTCTCGAAGGAAAGCCCTTTTAGCTTAGGAACTTTTAAGTCTACATTACCGGCAGTGGTCTGCAGCTTACGGTTGTAATGACCGGCCCGGTAGCCCTGACGGTTTGCGGAACGCTCGTATTTCTGTGCATTAACGAGATTCTCCGCTTCGTGATCCAGTAAAGCATTCAGTGTTTCTTCGACACTGTTTTTTACCAAATCCTTTAATTCATTATGGATTAATTCTTGATTCAACTGTATAATATTGTTGGACATGGGTAAATCCTCCTTGTTGATTTGGTGTGGTAACTTAATTCTACAAAAGGATTTACACCATGTCTATTTAATTTTGCGCAACTTATTGTACCTTATCAA